>CAYNKF010000001.1:0-1893 GCA_964397705.1 uncultured Balneolaceae bacterium
ACCTTCAGCTCACCACTGGTAGAATCGAAGCGAATGATTTGCTGATCGCAATTCAGCTGCTCAAAAAGCACATGTGCCGAAGCCAGCGTCGCGTGTCCACATAAGTCTACTTCGGTGGTAGGCGTAAACCATCGTAACCGATATTCGTTCTCCTGCTCGACAAAAAAAGCCGTCTCGGAAAGATTATTTTCCATCGCTATTTGCTGCATCAGCTCATCAGCCAGCCATTCATCCAGCGGACATACCGCTGCAGGATTGCCTTCAAAAGGTTCCGAAGCAAAAGCGTCAACCTGGTAAATCGGTAATTTCATAGTAAAATCCGCTATTATTTTAGGTATATGATGGAACCGGGAATTAGATTTTGTATGAAGGTTATTAACAAATAAGGGCAAATCCGTATGGACTTGCCCTTATTATAAATGATATGATTACTTTTAGGAAATTTAATAAATAACTACTGAGTAGTTTTACCATCCTTTAGTTTTTGCAGCCAACGAACTTGAAAATAATCGACACCATATAACCAGTAAATGATTAACCAAATCACTGTTAGCCCCATACTTATATGACCCCAAAACATTACATTGGCCCAGTATAGAATTAATCCCCAAAAGAAAGACCCGATAGGGAAACTAATTAGGAAATAATAGTGCAGAATACGTAGACCAATCTTATTTGAATCTTGTATTTTGTCTTTATCAGTATCTATTCCGAATGGCCGCAACTGAACGTATCTGCGTCCCCAGATACTATATAACAAAACAAAGAGGACAAAAAGAATGAAATTAGTATGCCCTAACATGTAGTTACCATCAACATAAAAAGCAATAGCTAAAATTAAGGGGCCAAGCAAAAAGTGAAGAACAAGTATTTTTGGAAAAAGTGATGGCCTTTTTTTCTCCTTATTCATAACTCAATAAGATTTTTATTATAAATATCTTCCATCATAAACTCAGGAAGGCATACCACAAGTTATTAAAGTACCTAGAATGCAAGGCCATAATATAAAGGCGCAAAAAATATATTGATATAAAGACATATTAAGGGCGACTGTTTCAAAGTTCAAGGCCATGTTTTCTCCAGATATAACCTTGGTTGCTCCTGTATCGGGACTATCAAATCAACTTCTATCCCATAATTATATTACTCTTTTCAAATTCATCATTTCCGCGGGAAGAAGCTTATATTACGGCGTATTTTAAACAATTATTTTTTATAGATCCTGAAACAAGTTCAGGATGACATGATATAGAAAACATACATGCACTTATTCCCGGAACATCTAAGCAAAAAAATTGGATTTGAGTCGATTCGCGAAGCCACTCTTAAAAAAGCGCAATCTGAGATGGCTCAAGAGCAGCTCAAATCCTTAATGCCCTTTTCCGACCGGCAGGTTATAGAGCGTCGACTGGCACAAGTCAAAGAAATGATGGACCTGCTGTTGAACGACTCGGCTTTTCCCCTTCGCAACCTGCATGATGTTCGTGACTATCTCGATAAAGCTCGACCCGAAGGCAGTATTATTCCGCTGGAAGCTTTTGTAGAAATTTTGGAACTCAGTATTACTTCGCGGGTCGTCAAATCATATATCGACCACAGAAAGGAACACTATCCTGCCCTTAAAAATATTTCAGTGGGTCTTATTCCACTCAAAGATTTGGAGGAAATCCTCCAAGATGTACTTACTGAAAATGGGGAACTCCGGAGCGATGCCAGCCCAAAGCTGCAATCCATCCGAAATAAGATCAACAAACGTAAAAATGACCTTCGTACGACTATTAACCGTGTAATGGGGCGCTTATCCAAGCAAGGTATGACATCCGATGAAGGCGCCACTATTCGCAACGGCCGTATGGTAATTCCTGTACAGGCTGAGTATAAGCGAAAAGTACA
>CAYNKF010000001.1:1993-8200 GCA_964397705.1 uncultured Balneolaceae bacterium
CCCCTTGATATGGAGCTTTCTGAAGATGAGCACTGCCTTGTCATTACAGGCCCCAATGCCGGTGGGAAATCAGTTGCCTTAAAAACACTGGGCCTATGCAGCATGATGATTCAATCAGGATTTGCTATCCCAGCTCGCGACAGCTCGGAAATCCCTATTTTTGACAGCATTTTTGTGGATATGGGGGATGACCAATCTATCGAAAATGATTTGAGCACCTTTTCCTCCCGATTGGAATGGATGAAACATACTTTGGATCATGCTAATAACCAAAGTTTGGTTCTGATTGATGAGGCCGCAGCAGGTACCGATCCCGAAGAAGGCGGTGCGTTGTTTCAATCCCTCATTGAAATCCTGATGGAGCGCCAAGCCAAAACCTTGGTTACCACCCACCACGGTTCACTTAAAGTTTTTGCCCATGATCATAAACATGCGGTCAATGGTTCAATGGAGTTTGATCAGGATACTCTTTCCCCCACCTACCGTTTTAAAAAGGGCGTACCCGGCAGCAGCTATGCCTTTGAGATTGCCGAGCGGATGAAACTTCAGGACGAACTTCTGCACCGATCCCGCGCGCTCTTGGGGGAAGCCAAAAGCGATATGGAAATGCTCATTACCGAGCTCGAATCCAAAACGCAGGAAGCCGAAGAGCTCAAAAAGAAATACAATCAACTGCAATCCAAAACACAAACAGAGCGGAATCGTTACGAAGAAAAACGCTCGGCTATCGAAAAAGAAAAAAAGCAAATACGAGAGAAAGCGCTTAAGGAAGCGAAAGAAATTATGGACTCCGCCAACCAAAAAATTGAGGAGGCCGTACAGCGAATCGTCGAACAGGGAGAAAAAGATGACGAAACGATTAAGGAAGCGCGAAAAGAAGTAGAGTCTCACCGTAAGAAAGTATCATCCGAGCTACAGGAATTGGAAGCAGAGCAGGAACGATATCAGGATTCTTCCGAACAGCCGGAAGTTGGGGATTTGGTACGATTAAAAGACGCCAATACGACGGGAGAACTCAAAGAGGTCAACGGCAATAAGGCAGTGATTTCGGCCGGTGGCCTGCGAGTTAAAACGAAATATAAAAAGCTGGTCAAGGTTGAGGATGCTTCGGAACGAAAACCAAAAAAACAAAAGGTTAAAGTCAATTTTGAAGACGGCAACCGATTCAAGATGGTTAAACCCCAACTCAGCATTCGGGGTATGCGCGGCGATGCTGCAATGAAGGAGGTTCAGCGCTATATTGATGATGCAGTGGCCGCCGGCAGAAGTGATGTGCAGATCATCCACGGCAAAGGCGAAGGCATCCTTAAAAAATTGGTGCATGAATATCTGGACAAACGCAAAGAGGTGACAAATTATGAGATGGCTCCTATCTCACAAGGAGGAGCCGGTTGTACCATCGTGAAGTTCCAATAATTATAACTGCTGAAGTTTACCCATCCTCACAGATACTCCAATTCCACCAAAAGGCTGCTCGGTATTCACATTAACAAAGCTGTTAATCCCAAACGCCAGAAATCGCGTCGGTTGCCAAGAAATTTGACCGCGCAAGGGAAAACCAATACTCGTTTCTATTGAGCTTTTTGTTCCCCTCCCAAATAAATCGGAATATCCCTCACCTCCTATTATCGCCACTCCGGTTCCAGCCGAGAGGTGGAAAGAACGATAGGTCATGCTCTGTCCATAAATCAAGGCGACATCCCAAGTCTCATTCCCAAAATCGAAATCTGTACTGGTAGTGCTTATTAAAAAAAGATGATTATTATAGTTTACCCCCAGCTCCGCTTGTAAACCTGCTCCCAAGGTTGTAAGAGAGGGACCTCCCTGCAAGTAATAGCTTACATTTGAATCAACCTTTTGGACATTCTGGCCAAAACTAACTGAGTTGTTTGTAACGAGTAACAAGCAACACCCTAAAAGAGTGAGTAATGCCCTTTTCAAAACCAATATATTGAATCTAAAAATCATAACTTAGAATCTTGTATTCACTACATTGGCAAAATCAGAACCAAATGTGTATGAAAGGGATATTGCTCCAAAAATTGAATAATCAGTAGCCAATTCCTTTTGTTGCAAAAGAACATCCTCGATGGACGTATCTCCTATGGGCAGGGAAAGTTGATCTTGAATCATTTCGAAGCGGGTATAGAAACTCAGTGAAAGCCCTTCTGTTAAGCGAACGGAAATATCTGCAAACATTTCTGCACGTCGTTGGTTAAAATCATGAAGATAATGAGCCCCTTCGATCCCCCCTTGAATTGTCCCCCATGGCTGTTTAATACGAACTGAAGCTGAAAGCTCTTGATTAAAGAGATTCTCGCTAAGTTTTTTAAAAATTGTCTGTTCATAATACTCAGCATATGCATAGCCTACTCTATACGTGAAAGTAAATGATTTACGAGTGGCCTCTTGGTAGGGAAAAATATTGTATTCTACCCCGGGAGTTAACCGTATCCGATGTCTATAATTACGGTCATTTCGAGTTAAATAATCTCCAAAAATCCCCATAGACCAATGGTCATTAAGGCTCTTGATTACATAACTGTTAATTCCGTGTCTGTGTCGCCTGCTTGTTATAGGATCCTCTTGTCCCTCTTGATCTATTTCAACAAATTCATAATTAAAATACGGACGAAACCTAATCTTCCACTCATCAGTAACATGGTCTGCATAAAATCCCCATCTTGAATCAAATTCTTTTTGACTCGACTCTAAATCCAATTGCAAACTTCCCGCATAAATTCTAAACACCCAGTAGTTCCAAGGATCCTTCACTCCCCGATCTGAACGTTGTTCAGCTTCACTTCCGAGATAATCAAGCCGATACATTGAAGGATCAGAAACTTGCACGACATATCCTGCAAGTCCCATCTTTATAACTTCATTTAATCCTTTCCTTCTTTCCTCATCAGAAGCTTCTCGGTCTACAAAATGACTTAAGGTATATTCTAACTCTTCAAATTCTCCTCGTCCAATAAAAGTCAGTTCATACTGCTGCCCACCACTTCCTGTATTTTCATAGGTTATAAAGAGATGAATATCTGCGGGTTTGGGATCCCTCACATAATTAACAAATGTAATTTCACGACGTATATGGTCATAGTCACAGGATTGGCAATCGATATAAACACTAAGCTGAGACGATTCAGGGGTATCTCCTGCTCCTTGTGCCTGTATCACCGGAGTAAGACCAAGTAAAACAAGCGACAATCCTATCCAAAATTTTTCACTATTACTAATGCCAAATAGATTAATGACGCTGAAAAGTTCGTAAAAAACGTTATAGCAATTTTTAAAGTTTCTTTTGCTCACTACAAATATCTTGATAATCTCTGCCAACTGCCCTGAACAATCTTTCTTACATCAGACTGTTAACACATAATTCAACAATACAAAGAGAGTGCTGATGGTAATAAACAATATAGGATTAATCAGCAGTGATTAAATATTGATACAACTTTTGGCCGTTATTTATATGTTTTTACATTGAATTTTATTTTAACTCAGTGAAATCAAGATAGAATATCATTTATCAATATGATACTTGAACAAAAACCCGACCCCTCTTCAGTTATCTAAAAAATATTTCTCTATAACTCTTCCTTGATAATCTCAAAAATAGAACTCCAGCTTCCCTCGGCCTGCTCATCGACCGTAATATCCTCTTTTTCCAGTTTATCAGTCACAGCCTGATCACCAGAGATAATATACGGGTCGTCAAAATTGGCATTCGGAAAAGCGGCTAACATTCGATTCACTGAGCGGCGGGAGTGAAAAATAACAAACTCGGGCTGATGCGTCGCAAGATCTTTTCGGTACTCTTCCAATTTATTTTCTTCCGGTCCCTCCAGCGTAAACAGCACCAATTCATTGACCTCCATATCCAGTTCGCGAAGCAGAGCAGGCAGATCTTCCGCAGTTTTATCACCACAGGGATAAAGCGTTTTGCCGATGCGTTTAATCCGCAGCATAAATTCCAATAGATTTATGGCTTTTCCTTCTGAATGCGGGTGCACTGCTGGAATTCCCTGCTCTTCAAGAAAGTCTGCGGTATGTTGGTTGAGCGCCAAATTTAGCTGATTTCGCGCCTCCTCCATCTTGTTGAACTCCTGCAGGCAGTCAACCCAAAACTGGGCATTCCGTTTACTGCCATGAATAATATTCTCATACTCTTCGAGGTTTTCCAAAGCATCCAGAATATCTCCATTATCTTCCAACGCTTCGTAACGTTCCAGTGGATAATGCAAGACAGATACGGGTTTTTCTTCTAACTTATCCCGAAAAACTTCAGTGTCTTCTGGTGCAGCTGTCAGTAAAACTGATTTACTCATTATTAGTGCATTTCTTAAATCTTAAAAATTACTGTGAAGGTTTTAGAAAATAATCTTTTAGAATTCGATGAACTCAGAGACAGAAAACAACTCAATATGACAAAGCTCTTCAGTATTAAATTCCTAAAACATATATCCTACCCCAACATAAATACGACTCACATCTTCAGAAAAACCAATTTCTCCCCGCAAAATAAAATCAGGATTAAAGATAGACATCGCTCCGCCGAATCCTACCGTTTGATGGTATCCTTCCAACAAATCGTTCGCATCATCTGATTCTGTAAACACACGTCCCGCATCGGTGAAAAGCTGACCGCCAAGTTTAAGACCATATAATTGGGGAAACTTAAGCAACCACGCTCGCAATTCCAGCGTGTAGGCCAACGAGGTGTTCCCCTTGAAACGATTCAAAGGATAACCACGAAGTGTGTTTTTATCACCTAATGTAGATAATTCCCAATAAGGGGTATCGCCGGTTGCATGACTTGCTTCCAGCCGATTGGCAACGGTCAACCAGTTAAACAGGTGAAAGTATTGTCTAAATTCTAATCTTGCCGTAGCTAACCCATAATCAGCAATCCATTTGGGCGCCGCTCGCAGTTCCAACTCGGCCCTGTTTCCACGGTGGGGATCAAACTCACTGTCGCGATTTTCCCAAATAAGCCCCGTATTCAGATTGTTAACCCAACCACCCTCACTACCATTGGGTGTTTGCAATGCAAAAGATGATTGGTCTTCGCTTATATAGGGAATATGATATTCAGTAGCAGCCCCAAGCTGCAGATCCAGCTGCATTCGCCCCTGCTCAAATATTGGTTTTCGAATCCGGTAATCCAGGCTAAATCCTATCGACCTGAAAAAATAGTATTCATTCTCCCATCGCTGTTCAGTAAAAGTGGTCTCGTTTCCAATCCCAAAAAACTGGTCCTGTGTATAGCGATAAAAATAAATATCTGCGATGGATCGAATTTCCCGACCGAACGTACGAGTCTGCTCGTATCTCGCATTCACCTCGACAAATCCTTTGGTTGTTGCTATGGTCGACGTCTCTAGTAAATTATTAAATGGCCTTTGTTTTCCACGGTAATCGTACCGACTAAAGATGATTCCACCTAAAAATCCTTCGTTTGAACTATAACCGAAGGCCGGGACCAGTGCTGTTGATACAGAATCCTGGCCTCCCTGAGAAACTACCATCTGGGCCTTTCCCGAAGATCCTATCAAAAATATTAAGATGAATAAAAGTGATGCGTAGCGAATCAAGACAATAATATTTTATGAATCAAGGTGGCCTTCTTCTTCCAAAATTTCGAGTGTTTCCACTGCATGGCGCAAATGGGGAATTACAATACTCCCTCCCACAACCAGTGCAACATTTAAGGCTTCAACAATTTCATCTTTGCTAAATCCACTTTTCGCACTTTGTTCCAGGTGATAATCGATGCAATCATTACAACGCAATACTGCCGAAGCCACTAATCCAAGCAGCTCTTTGGTTTGGGCCGGCAGCGCACCATCTTTATAGGTGTTGTTATCGAGATTAAAAAAGCGTTTTATCCCTAAATGATCGAGATCAAATATTTTCTCATTTGCTTCCTCGCGTTCCTTGCGAAATTGTTCCAGTCGGTTGCTTTCTATTTTGCTCATCCTTTTACTACATTCTGTTTGAAAAAAGACCTGTTAAGATACGACTTATTCTCAGGAAGTTTAATCATAATTCCAAGCCCGATAGTATAGACTCCTTTTATTTGTGAGCATCAAAAATACACATCCCAAACATAAACTTGTAGTGCTGGGTGACAGCGTCAGTCAGGGATTTCAGAACGGTGGGATTTACCGTACTGATCTTAACTTCCCTAATTTTTTGCGTCAG
>CAYNKF010000001.1:8210-26202 GCA_964397705.1 uncultured Balneolaceae bacterium
CCAATTGTGAGCAACCGCGAGTTACCGCGCAGGCGGGAATTCCCCTCAATCTGGAGGTACTGGCGCGCGGTCTTTCGGATGAATTTGGCAATTCAATCGAATGGAATGAATACCTGCCAGCTATCAGTCATTTATATTCTACCTTGCGACGTGTAAAACGCTATTGGTAAGGCAAGATAAAGCCACTCAAACAGGATCGCGATATGCCCTACCATAACCAATCGATATGGGGGTTCGCAATGAATGATACCTGGATGATCACCGAACAACACAGCCGAGAATATATCAAAACCCAGCCCGAGACCTACTCGATCTTTGATATGCTTCCGGATCATGCCATGTATGTTACTGCCCGATTGGTACTTAACCCGTCACTTGATAAAAAGTTCAGTCATTTTACCCAGCTAAAAAATGCAGAATTTTTACAAGAGCACGGGGGCATCGAAAATCTCATTGTTTCAGCGGGGCATAATAATGTTATCGGTGCAGCATCCGACCTAAAGTATGAACTTTCTGAAGAAGAGGATTTAGATAAATTCCCTTCCAAGAGAAACTATACAGTCTATCGACCAGAGCACTTTGAGCAGGAATATCGCAAACTGGCTGAAAAGGTAAGCAATATTGGAGCTCAACGCGTTATAACACAAACCATACCCTATGTCACCATTCCGCCTGTTACAAGAGGGGTAAATGCCGATAAGTCACGAGAAAGCCATACCGGCTACTTCGACTACTATACGCGCTTCTGGATTTGGGATGCCGATTTTAATCCTGATAAACATCCCCACCTCACCAAGGAACAGGCTATTTCGCTTGACCAACATGTAGATGAATACAATACCATCATTAAAGATGTTGCAGACGAGTATGGCTGGATTACCGTACCATTGAATCGGTACGTAAGCGGCATTGCTCGTCGCCGACTCGGGGGCAAAATGCGATTGCCTTATCCTGAAAAGTTCTGCAAGGCAATGAAGCGAAATCCCGATACCAGGCATCTTGTAGAGGATACGAACAATCCTAAATTGAGTACCGACTACCTACGACTTGATCGCGATTCGGAAAAAGTATACAAAGGAGGTATTTTCAGTCTGGATGGCATCCATCCTACCACTATCGGTTACGGGCTAATTGCACATCTATATAAAGAAACCATGGAAAAAAACGGTATTGAATTTCAACGCCCGCTAGACTGGAATCATATCATAAAAAGCGATACGCTGGTAACAAATCCTCCCTACGTATTGGTTGAGCTAAGAAAGTTTCTGCGCTTTCTGTCAATGGGTCGACAAGAAAAACTATCGGTTGTCGGTAACAGCTTGCTCAATCAATTGATGGATACCTTTTCGGATCGAGATTAGTCCCACTTACCCTTTTCTAAAAATCTTGTTTGGGTTTCAGGTCACACCTAATAAGACTATTAAAAAACCAATTTTCTATTTAGAATTAGTCTATATAGTTATTATTTTCTCTCGCTAATTAGAATTAATATAAATAAACATTACCAAAGATGTTACGCACCGCACTATCAAAACTTGTGTTACCCGCTCTGGCAGTATCACTTGTTATTTCCTCTTGTGATGTCCTCGATGGCAATAATGATGATTCAAACATTCAAGCTCCCGATACCTATGAATTTACCCGTAATGGAGAGTCAACGGTCGCATATCCCGGTCAAAATGATCGACTTGACATGGTTGAAGAAATGAAAGCCTATATTGCTACCGCTCACGAAGGAGATACTATTTCCGAACAAGCCTTGAACGACATGTTTGAAAATACGAACGGAAACGGCGGGGGGTACTTTTCATTTACCTCAGATCGCGATCTTAAAAGCAAGACCTTTGCTCCCGATCTCGACAATAATCTTTTTGAAGGCATTTTTGCTGATGCCGCCGCTGCCAGTGAAAATGGAAGTAACGGTATCCGAGCACAAAATGGCGTTGCCGGGCTTATTGAACGCGAAGACAGCGGCAACGATATTTTAGTAGATGCCAAAGGCCGTGAGTTTACCCAATTAGTCGAAAAAGGTTTGATGGGCGCCGTTTTCTACAATCAAATTTTTAATGTCTATCTCACAGACGATCGCATTGGTCCCGATGTAGAAAACAGTGAGACTGAAGAAGGAGCAAACTATACTTCTAAAGAACATCACTTTGACGAAGCCTTCGGCTACTTCAATGCTCCGGCAGATTTTGAGTCGGATTGGCCAGAATCACGTAACGATGAGCTTCGCTTCTGGAGTAAATACTCCAACGGCTCTGATGCCCAACTCGGTTTTAATGATATCATCATGGATGCATTCATTCTGGGAAGAACAGCTATCGTTAATGACAACCAAGACAAACTTGGCGATCAAGTTGATGTACTATATAAAAATCTGGAATTACTCTCAGCAGCAACCGCTGTTCATTATATCAACAGTACTCTCGGCCACCTTAATAGTGACAACACGGGAGAAGCTTTTCATGCACTTTCAGAAGCCTGGGCATTTGTCAACGCGCTGAAATATAGTCCCAACAGAAAGATCACCAACAATCAGATTAACCAGATCTTGAACACTGATTTCGGAGAAAATGGTAATTTCTGGGAGGTTAAACCTCAGGGATTGAACAATGCAAAGGCTACACTTGTTGAAACATATCCTGATCTTGAGTCTGTTCAGGACCAGCTATAAAAATTACAACCTCAGAACCGGATCCTTTTGAGGATTCGGTTCTCAATTAATTCAACAATCCAATGATATCCTTTCGAACCACCTTTATTGTTTCATTACTTTTGGTTTTTATCGGGGCATGCAGCAGCAGTACATCCTCTGATAAAAAATCAAACTTTGATCGGGCAGCAATGCTTGAGAATTATGGCAATAATATTATTCTACCAGCTTTTGAATCACTGCAAACGTCCGTTGATGATTTGCAGGTGGCAGCACAAGATTTTGAAACTGAACGTACGCCTCAGAACTTGGAAACACTTCAAGAGGCGCTTAAAAATGCAAGGTTGGCATGGCAGGATGTAAGTCCGTTTCAGTTTGGGCCTTCTGAATCTGTCTTACTGCGAGCATCGCTAAATACGTACCCAGTTGATACTACAAAAGTATCTGATAGAGTATCCAGCGGAGAATATTCATTTGGTACCATAGACAGTCGTGATGCAGCTGGCCTCCCTGCTCTTGGATATCTGCTGCACGGGGTAGGAGACACTAACGAAGAAATTTTGGCAATGTATACTACTAATACAAATGCCGAAAACCGCCTTAATTATCTGATTGATAATATTGCATTCATAAAGGAACAAGTCGATACTGTAACAAGCGAATGGCAGGCTTCCGGCGGTGACTATATCGGCATGTTTTTAAGCGAAGAAAATGCAGGTACCGATGTGGGAAGTTCTTTAGGCATGCTTATCAATAGCTATGTACGACATTATGAACGCTTCCTCCGTGATGGTAAAATTGGTATTCCCGCCGGAGTACGAAGTGCAGGCACTCCACGTCCCCTTGCAGTAGAGGCTTACTATGGCGGATATTCTGTTGAACTGGCCACGGCAAATTTACAGCAAGTTGAAAATATATTTACCGGTGGTAACGGCAGAGGACTGGACGATAACCTTGAAGCGCTGAATACCGGTGATTTGTCTGAAGAAATTCAAACAAAAATTGATGCAGTACAGGCTGCACTTGAAGGGCTCAACGATCCGCTTTCACAGCAGATTGAAGAAAATAACGATCCCGTCTTAACAACTTTTGAAGATATGCAGCAGGTTGTAACGCTTGTCAAGGCAGATATGACTTCCATTCTTGGTATTACCATCACCTATCAAGATAACGACGGTGATTAACGACGAATGATTCCCGATTCCATTAAAAAGCATATTACAGGAAGGGCTTCCATTGCCCCACTGGCGGTATTCCGTTTCCTTTTTGGATTCATCATGTTGATAAGCATTATACGATTTGCCGCCAACGGATGGATCTATGAGCTATATATAAAACCCGACTACTTTTTTACTTTTTACGGCTTTGACTGGGTCACGCCGCTGGGTGAACTGGGCATGTATGTGCTATTTTTGGGGATGGGCTTGGCTGCCCTCTCCATAATGCTCGGCTACTATTACCGCATTGGAATCATCTTTTTCTTCCTGGCTTTTACCTATGTCGAACTCATCGACAAAACAAACTACTTAAACCACTACTATTTTGTCAGCATCGTTAGTTTTCTGCTGATGTTCGTGCCAGCCAACCGAAGCTTTTCCCTTGACGTCCTCCTCAACCCCTCGCTTCGACGCAAATACGTACCCGCTTGGACAATTAATATATTCAAACTGCAACTGGGACTCGTATACTTTTTTGCCGGCGTAGCCAAACTCAATCCCGACTGGCTTCTCAATGCCATGCCGCTTCAAATCTGGCTGCCCGCAAATGCTGACCTCCCCATCGTCGGTCCCCTGCTTGAATATACGGCAAGCGCCTATATATTCAGCTGGGCAGGTGCCTTTTACGATCTAACCATTGCCTTTTTTCTACTCTGGAAACGAACCCGAGTTCTGGCATACTTGGCTGTAATCGTTTTTCACATGTTCACGTGGTTTATGTTTCAGATCGGGATGTTCCCGTTCATTATGATTTTGTGTACGCTCATTTTCTTTTCAGCGGATTTCCACAAAAAAGTTATCCGATTCATATCCGGTTTAAAAAACTACCTCCCATTTTTCCTGCCGGAGTCAAAACACACTGAGAAGAAAGTGTTTCAGCTTACTAAAAGCATGAACGGGATTATAAGCGGTATCCTAATCATTCATTTTGCACTTCAGTTTTTAGTGCCACTTCGGTTCATCCTCTATCCAGGCAATCTTTTCTGGACTGAACAAGGATTTCGCTTTTCGTGGCGGGTTATGCTGATGGAAAAAGCAGGACATGCTACCTTTCATATGAAGAACCCCGAAACAGGAAACACATGGCAGGTTCGAAACTGGGATTACCTCACACCGAACCAAGAAAAGGAGATGTCCACACGGCCGGACATGATCTTGCAATTTGCTCATCACCTTGAAGACGAATACCAAAAAAACTTTGGCGGCGATGTGGTAATCACAGCAGAAGCTCATGTCACATTAAACGGACGACGCAGCCAACCATTGATTAATCCCAATGTAGACCTCACTGAACAAGAACGCGGCTTTGCTCACAAAGACTGGATTCTTCCTTTTAATGAAAAACAACAAAACTGGTTTAAGAATCTGCAATAATGAAACTTCGTGCATTATCCTTTTTACTTTGTCTCACTTTTTTCTCTTTTGGTGTAACATTCGCTCAAAGCTTTTCTTTATCAGGTACCGTTATTGATAAAAGTGGGAACCCCATTGAGGAGGTTAACATCTATGTTTCTGAAGATAGCTCAAAAAGCGGGAATGCTATACCGGTGCAATATCAATCCCAAACCTCCACTAATGAGCAGGGACAGTATATTATTTCTGACCTGACATCCGGCAAATATATTGTTATCGCATATTATCCCGGCAAGCAAACGCAAAGCAAAACTGTATATATCACAAGCGATACGAAAAAGAATTTTGAGCTCAGGGGTTTTGAAAGTGAAATGGCAGAAGTAGTTGTGGACGGCAAACAACAGCAACAAACAAGCGGAATCACCCGGCTGCAAGCCGTTGAAGGGGTGACCATTAACGAGAGCAAAAAAAATGAAGTACTTGTTCTTGAGGACATGGTTGTCAACAAGGCAACGAACAACAACCGGCAAGTCTATTCCAAAGTGCCCGGACTTAATATATGGCAGAGCGGGGATGCCGGAATACAAACCAGCGTGGGTGGACGTGGGTTAAGCCCTAAACGTAACTCCAATTTTAACACCCGGCAGAACGGTTATGATATCGCCGCCGATGCACTTGGCTATCCCGAAAGCTATTATACACCTCCCGTTCAAGCCCTTGAACGCATCGAGATTATTCGGGGTGCGGCTTCACTACAGTACGGAACGCAGTTTGGCGGCATGCTTAACTTCGAATTCAAAGACGGCCCCGAAGATAATCCCTTCGAGTTAAATACCAATCAATCGTATGGCTCGTTCGGATTATTCAATTCTTTTAACAGCGTTGGTGGTACAAAAGGTGATATCAGTTATTACGGTTTTTACCAGTATAAAACCAGTGATGGATGGCGGCCGAATTCACAGCTCGATCAACATACCGGATATGTTTCCTTTGACCTCAACCTGAGCGAAAATCTAACACTAACGCCGGAGTACACCCATATGTATTATCTGGCGCAGCAACCCGGCGGATTGACAGACGCCCAATTTTACGACGATCCCAGCCAATCAAACCGGGAACGTAACTGGTTTAAAGTAAACTGGAATATTGTTGCTCTTGATGTGGATTATATCTTTAGTAGCAAAACCAGGCTAAACAGCCGTTTTTTTGGTTTACTTGCCGGTCGCGATGCCCTTGGCAACCTGCAACGCATAGATCGACTTGATTTCGGTGGAGAACGTGATTTGCTTAAAGATGATTTTCAAAACTGGGGCAACGAAACGCGACTCATTCACCGCTATAACTTTCTTGATGGGATATCGGTTTTCTTAGCCGGTACTCGTTTTTATAACGGTTACACCCATCGCCGCCAAGGCAAAGGTCCGGATGGCAGTGAATCCCGCTTCAAATATCTTAATCCTTCAAATTTAGAAGGGTCCGACTTTGATCTGCCAAGTCAAAACCGATCCGTCTTTGTCGAAAATATTTTTAACATCACTCCTAAATTCAGTATTACGCCGGGCATTCGTTTTGAATATATTAAAACCGAAGCCGAAGGTTATTACCGCAATATTGTAAGAGACCTGGCCGGTAATATTCTAGTCGATGAACGTTCGCTCGTGCTGTTTGGCATCGGATCGAGCTACCGGCCGAGCAGTGAACTTGAGATCTACGGGAATTTTTCCCAGAACTATCGCGCCATGAATTTTAATGATATCCGTGTGGATGTAGGCAACCTTGAGGTAGATCCAAATATCCAAGATGAGCGTGGCTTCAATATCGATCTGGGTATTCGTGGACAGGTTGACGATCTCTTTCAATATGATGTAACGGCCTTCCACCTTTCATATGAAGATCGTATCGGGACAGTACTTCGCACAGAACCAAATCCAAAATTTAATGGCTTAATTGATCGTACTTTTCGGTATAGGACAAATATTGCTGATGCCAAAATTTACGGTATCGAATCGTTTGCCGAGGTTGATTTGCTAAAACTTTTAACTATTGATACAGATAGCCGTCTCTCTGTTTTTACAAACCTGGCATTGATTAACGCAACCTATAGCAAGTCCGATGAACCCGGTATTGAGGGTAATGATGTTGAGCTCGTCCCACCTCTTAATTTCAAAACGGGACTCACCTTATCTAAAGGTGGCTTTGAAGCCTCCTATCAATTTTCCTACGTAGCAGAACACTTCTCAGATGCTTCAAATGCTCGGCGTACTCCTACTGCTATTGAAGGCATTATTCCTTCTTACAAGGTGATGGACTTATCAGCCAAATACAGTTTTAGCCGTTTTACGCTGGAAGGAGGTGTTAATAATTTAATGAATGAAAAATATTTTACGCGACGAGCTACCGGTTACCCCGGACCCGGTATCATTCCGGCCAAGATTCGCAACTTTTATGTATCAGTTGGCATAGAACTATAATCCATAAAAAAAGCCCTGCCACAAACTGGCAAGGCTTTTCAAATTCAATAGAGGATTTTTGCTAAATCAATCCTACTTCACGCAGCATATTGAGAGTACCCTTTAACTGTTTAAGTTGTTCGTAATCATATTCAGGACTAAGCTCGAAAGCATCCTCGGCATTAAGCATATAATCCGGCAACTCCACATCACGTATCACAGGATATTCATGCACTGATTCTGCTGCAAACTTTTGCGCCTGCTGCGATAACAAGAAACTCAAAAACTGCTGGACCTTTTTAGGATCCTCAGCCGTCTTAAGTTGTGCTGCACCAGTTACCATAGCCAAATTACCAACATCCCCTTCAGCAAAGTGATACGTCTCCACATTGGCTTCGGCTATCGTATCCCCATCACCCATGGAAGTATCAGAGTCTGAATCTGAATCCGCATATTCTCCACCAGTGCCTCCATGTTTGATGCGCAAAATGTAATAATGATTGGTAAGAGCGATATCAATCTCACCACCGGCCAATGCCTGTAGCATGGGGGTATTGGAGCTGTACGATTTGGGATTTAATTCCTTCATACCTTCCAACCATTCCATGGCCACATCATTTCCTTCGATAAGGCGCATGCTGGTCATGAAATCATAAAAGCTGGAATACGTTGGAGTCCATCCTATGCGTCCATCAAACTCCTTCAGCGATGGGATATCTATAACTGATTTGGGGAGATCATCCTTGTCAACTTCTTTGGGATTATATGCAAGTGTCCGGAAACGAACGGTTATTGGTACCCACTCACCAGAAGAAGAAGTATAGGATGCAGGTTTTGACGTTAATGAATCAGGCAGTGCAGTCAGCATGTCTTGTTGCGATGCGTTCGCCAGGGCGCCGGTTGTGTTTGCCCAATAAATATCGGCTGGACTCTGATCACCTTCCTCGCTCATTACGGCCAGTAGTTCAGCATCATTGCCATAACGAACTTCAATGTTGATACCGGTTTGTTCTTTAAAATCTTCTACCAGGGGATCAACTAATCCTTGACTTCGCCCGGAATACACAACCAATTGATCATCGGTTGTTTCACCGCATGAACTCAAGAAAAAAGCAGCGATTCCGACTGCTAAAATTTTCAATACATTTTTCATGATGTTGAAACCTCTATCTTCACTTGTCATTAATATTTTATTACTATCATTTAAGTGCGAGACACCACACTAACCTTAATTAGATCAATTCTAATTAAGTGACAGAAAGTATTGAATTTATGATACAATGACTAATAAAAATCCATCCATTGGCATACTTGGGGCAGGAATTTCGGGATTATCAACAGCTTATAAATTATCCCAAAATAATATTGATGTAACGGTCTATGAAAAGGAAAACCAAGTAGGTGGAGCCATCAAAACCCATCAAGAAAATGAATGGCTGGTCGAAGAGGGTCCCAACACGCTAATGGTCAAATCGAAAGAGGTTTGGAATCTCCTGGAGGAATTAAATCTTAAAAAAAGCAGTATAGAAGCGGGCAAAACTGCCAAAAAGAGATTCATAGTAAAAAATAATCATCCTACTCCTCTACCAATGTCGCTGGGCAGTTTTTTGACAACCAACCTATTCTCCTCGAGAGCAAAATTCAGATTACTCCAAGAGCCTTTTGTTTCGCAATCAAATAAAGATGATGAGTCCATTGCTGATTTTATCACACGTCGTCTCGGCACCGAACCACTGGATTATGCTGTAAATCCATTTGTATCCGGAATTTATGCCGGTGATCCTAAAAGACTATCAGTTAAACACACCTTTGAATCGCTCTGGAATTTGGAACAGCAACACGGAAGTTTGTTCATGGGGATGTTCAAGCGTGATCGCGACAGTAACTCTACAAAACGGGCTTTACTCTCTTTTGAGAAGGGAAATCAGCAATTGCCAATAGCAATAGCTGATGCCCTGGCGAAAGGGGTCCAAACCGAAACAGAAATACAGTCTGTCGTTAAGAATAGTGAAAAATGGATTGTCAAGGGTCAACAAAACAACAATACTTTTACTGGGGAGCATGATATCATTATTTCAACGCTTCCGGCACATTCCCTCTCAACTTTGTTTGATGATTCTTTTTTCAAGCCGCTGGATAATCTGCCGTATGCCCCCCTCAGTGTTGTAGCATTAGGCTTCTCTGATGAGCAGATTGGTCATCCGCTTGATGGTTTTGGAATGCTTATTCCCGAAACGGAGAACCGCAAAACACTGGGAGTGCTATTTTCGTCCTCATTATTTCCCGGCCGAGCTCCTGAAAATCACCAACTGCTGACTTGTTTTATAGGCGGGGCGAGAAATCCGGAACTTGCGAGAAAATCAAAGCAAGAATTGCAGGAAATCGTATTATCCGAAATCAAAGGACTGCTGAATATTACCGGTAAACCGGTATTTTCGCATTACCGCTTCTGGCCCAAAACGATACCCCAATATGAAGTAGGTTATGATCGATTTCTAAGCTATATAAATGAAGCAGAAGAGGAACATAAAGGGCTATTTATTGAAGGTAACTTTAGGGGCGGCGTATCGGTACCCGACTGCATTTTATCCGGATTCGAAACAGCTAAAAAAGCACAAATGTTTTTAAAAGGACAGTAAACTTTCCCTGAAGTTTGGGAACTCCAATTCTGTAAAAAATTTAGTACCTTCATACACAAAATCAGCAAGTATTATTTTTTAAGAAAATCCGAATAAAAAGCAACCTAATTATTATGGCTAATGCATTTTTTGAAATTCGGGAACCGGAAAATGAGTCCTATAACTCATACGCTCCCGGCACGCCCGAACGCGAGGAACTCCGCAGGGAACTTGACCGACTAAAAAATAAGGAGATTGAAATTCCGGCGATTATTGGCGGTAAGGAAGTAACTACCGATCGTCAAAAAGATGTAGTCATGCCCCACAATCACAGCCACAAGCTGGGAACGGTACATCTTTGTGGCGAAAAAGAAGTGGGAATGGCTATTGAATCTGCACTCGAAGCGCGCAAGCAATGGGCCGATATGCCTTGGCAAGATAGGGCGGCGATCTATTTGAAAGCAGCGGATCTTATTACCGGTCCCTATCGCTACACGATGAACGCCTCAACCATGTTGGGTCAGTCGAAAACCCCTCATCAATCAGAAATTGAGGCAGTCGGTGAATTTGCAGATTTCTTGCGTTTCAACGCTTACT
Organism: uncultured Balneolaceae bacterium; assembly: GCA_964397705.1. Taxonomy (GTDB): domain Bacteria; phylum Bacteroidota; class Rhodothermia; order Balneolales; family Balneolaceae; genus Fodinibius. Next base: position 19,102 of record CAYNKF010000001.1, read on the forward strand.
ACTTACAAGAAATTTATGAGAAGCAGCCCTACTCTCCCGACGGCATGTGGAATCGCATGGAATATCGTCCGCTTGAGGGTTTCGTCTTTGCAATAACACCCTTCAATTTTACTGCGATTGCAGGGAACCTGCCACTTGCTCCTGCGCTATGTGGCAACGTATCTCTCTGGAAGCCTGCCCTATCCTCAGTTTATTCCAGTTACTTTATCATGAAAGTGCTGAAAGAAGCAGGCATGCCTGACGGCGTGGTTAACTTCTTACCCGGCCATGGTCCTGATGTTGGCGATCCCGTGTTAGAAAGCAAGCACTTATCAGGATTACACTTCACCGGTTCTACAGGTACTTTCCAACATTTATGGAAAGAAATTGCCAATAATATCGAGGATTACAATACTTACCCGCGCATTGTAGGCGAAACAGGCGGTAAGGATTTTATTTTTGCTCATGAATCTGCTGATGTAGATGCCGTTGTTATTGCAGCAATTCGTGCAGCCTATGAATATCAGGGCCAGAAATGCTCAGCGGCTTCGCGAATGTATCTGCCGGAATCAATCTGGCCGGAATTTCGAGATAAATTTCTCGATGAGGTCAAAGATGTGAAGCATGGGGATGTTGAGGATTTCACTAATTTCATGGGCGCTGTTATTGACCAGAAAGCGTTCGATAATATTTCTTCCTATATCGACTATGTTAAAGAGTCGGATGATGGAGAAATTCTTTACGGAGGCAACTATGACGACTCTGAAGGCTACTTCATAGAACCAACACTAGTTCGAGCCCATGATCCGAAGTTCAAAACCATGGAAGAAGAGATCTTTGGACCAGTGCTTACGGTGTATGTCTATGAGGACGACAAGTTTGAGGAAACACTTGAGCTCTGTGATACTACATCTCCATATGCACTAACCGGAGCCATTTTTGCCCAAGAGCGCTATGCGCTTAATAAGATGGCGGATTACCTGCGTCAGGCTGCCGGCAACTTCTATATTAACGATAAGCCGACTGCAGCTATCGTCAACCAGCAACCCTTTGGCGGTGCGCGCAAATCCGGAACCAACGACAAAGCCGGAAGTGCCGCCAACCTGATGCGCTGGATTTCGGTTCGATCTATCAAGGAAACGACCGTTCCGGCCAAAGACTGGACATATCCATATATGGAAGAAGAATAACTATTGATCCTGAAACAAAGCTTGCCCCGAAACCTCGGGGTTCAGGATGATACACAATTAAAAAGGCTCCCGACCTCTGGCTGGGAGCCTTTCTTATTTATTTTATAGAAGTTTTTGTTCTACAGCAGAGCTATATAATGAGTAAGTAAAATATTAACTACGAGTCTATACCCAAATCCTCTTTCAAGCTGTTGAATGATTCTTTGACGCTGTCAAGCTGATCATCAATGTTCTCTTTGAGATCATACCAGTTCTCATCGGCCTTAGCTCTTAATTCTTCCAAATCATTTTCAAGCTTGTCCTTTTTCTCATTAAGACTCTCCCACTGTTTTTGGAGCTCAGATTTACTTTCTTCCGAGGCACCATCAATTTCCTGTTTCAGCTCTTCCATATCATTCTCAAGTTCAGCAAGCTCCTCTTCAACATTATTTAGGAATTCCTGCTTCTTCACTTCAACCTCCTTTTGTGCTGACTGCATGGTTTCTTCAACCTCTTCCTGCGCCTGCTGCGCATTACGTTCCGTTTTCTCGGTACAAGCAACAAATCCCATACCAAATAAAACTGCTACTAAGTATATTGTAAATCGTTTCATGACAGAATAGTTTATTTTAGCATTCGTTAAAGAGCTCAATACCTATCATTTTATCCCATAGCCTACATTTTGTTCCAACAATGATATTGGGTTTGGCTTTTAAGATATTAAACCGAATTTCTTTTTAGGTAATTAATCAACTATGAAAATTAGCATTTTGGGTTGCGGATGGCTTGGACTGCCTTTAGCTGAACGCCTTCGCGATGAAGGACATACAATAAAAGGATCAACAACAAGCAAAGAGAAAATACAACTCCTTAAGGGAAAAGAAATACAACCTTTTCTACTTGAGTTAACGCCCGACTTGAACTGCGAAAATTGTGACAATTTTTGGGATGCTGATGTACTCGTTCTCAACATTCCTCCCGGTCGAGGCAAGGATAATGTCAAAGAATTTCATCAGCAGCAGATACAGGCAGTAATTGACCAGCTTGCTGACTCAACCATAAATTTTGTGCTATTTATAAGTTCAACTTCTGTTTACCCTGAAAAAGGTGGTATTGTAAGCGAAGAAGATACCGAAAAAGGAAATACCTCCCGTACTTCCGGAGAGGCTCTTCTGAAAGCGGAAAGGATGCTTCGAAAAGCGTCAGGATTTAAGACTACCATTATTCGATTTGGAGGGCTGTATGGTCATGACCGGCATCCCGTTAAATACCTAGCAGGGCGAAAAAATATATCCAAGGGCAATGCTCCCGTTAACCTCATACATCAGAAAGATTGTATCAATATTATCCAAAAGATAATCGAGGAAAATATTACTGATCAAACGTTCAATGGTGTTTCCGACGGACATCCACCAAAAAAAATGTACTATCCTGCCGTGGCCAAAGCAATGGACTTGGAACCTCCTACTTTTGAAGACGACGAAAGTAAAGAGTACAAAATTGTCTCAAACAGAAAACTAAAAATGATGCTAAACTATAAATTCAGCCATCCCAATCCGATGGACTTTTAGGGTACTAAGCCAAGGGGTCAAAATCCATTTCAACCCACTTTCTATTTTTACCACTTTCTATTGCTTTGTGGATGAAGTGTACCCCACGAGCCCCATCTTTCACGGAAGGGAAATCCAGTGCTAATTTATTAGGTTTAGTTCCAGATAGCCGAGCTGCGATCACCTCTGCCACATTCGAATAAATATTAGCAAAGGCCTCTATAAAACCTTCAGGATGTCCGGCCGGTATACGGTTATGATAATTTGCCGCATCCGAGAGATAATCATTTGCTCTTTTATAGATTTTCTCCGGCTTGTTGGGATACTTCAATCGTAAATAATTAGGGTTTTCCTGCTCCCATTCGAGCGCTGCCTCGTCCCCATATAATCGAATTTTCAGACCGTTCTCTTCTCCTATGGAAACCTGAGATACATATAAAATTCCACGCAATCCATTTTCGTAATGCACCAATATATTGGCATCATCTTCGAGCTCACGACCTTCGCCAAAGGTGTGAATATCAGCATATAACTCCTTGAGCTTAGTCCCTGTAATGTAGCGGACCAAATGTTCGGCGTGGGTTCCAATATCAGCCACTGCTGCAGAAATCCCCACCACATTGGGATCTAGCCGCCAAATATCCTTTTCTTTCTCTATTGAATCAGACAACCACCCTTGGGGATACTCCACTACAACTTTCCGTAGTGAACCCAGCTCTCCCTTCCGAACCAAGGCTCTTGCTTCCTTCACCATCGGGTAACCGGAATAATTGTGAGTGACTGCAAAAATCGTTTTGTGCCCATCTACCAATCGACAGAGCTCTTCAGCTTCTTCAATGGTGTTCGTCATGGGCTTATCGCAGATTACATGAATACCTGCTTCTATAAAAGTTTTACATACCTCATAATGCAGATGATTGGGCACAGTAACACTTACCACATCAATACGCTCATCTTCTGGCAATGAGGCTTCTCTTTGGGCCATCTGCTGAAAACTATCATACACTCTTTCATTTTCGATACCCAGCTCCCGGCCCATTTTCTTGGATTTTCGGGGATCTGAAGAAAATGCTCCCGCCGTAAGCTGCATCATTCCATCCAAATTAGCAGCCATACGATGCACCTTCCCAATAAAACTTCCCGGACCTCCGCCCACCATTCCATACCGAATTTTTCTATGCAGATCCATATACGTTTTTTGATTCAACTTTTTTAAGCGCTGTAATATATAAATCTTTTGTCCCCTTGACGATCTACTTAAATCATATATCTTATGTATAAAATGAATCAAGGATTTAGATGCTATGGAAAAAAATATACACAGTTACGAATCGGAAAGTATTACGGTAGAATTTGATAGTAAGCGATGCATCCATTCTGCGGAATGCGTCAATAACTTGCCTTCGGTGTTTAATCCAAATAATAAACCTTGGATTACCCCCGAAGAAGCTTCTGTCGATAAAATAAAAGAGGTTGTACACCACTGTCCTACCGGAGCCCTACACTATAAAGGGGTTGAAGAAGAGCTTCCGGCACGCGAGAATACCATTACTATCGTCCCAAACGGACCACTGTATCTGCGAGGCGATATTGAGGTTCAAAATGCAGACGGGGAAACATTACTTGAAGATACTCGAGTTGCTATCTGCCGCTGTGGGGCATCTAAAAACAAACCCCTTTGTGACAATGCGCACAAAGATATCGATTTTGAAGCACCGGCCTCTTTTGATAAGGCTAAACTGAACCCCACCAAAGACGGAGATCCATCCCAAAATAAACTAATTTTAAAATTGATGGATAACGGGCCGATCTTGCTTGAGGGTACATATCGAATACACTCTATCGCAAACGAAGCGGTAAACAGCTCGAAAAATGTTGCTCTTTGCCGTTGTGGTGAATCATCCGGCAAACCGTTTTGCGATGGAACACATAAAGAAGTAGGATTTGAGGGATAAGCTTATCTCCGGCCTGTATTTTATCTACAAATAGACTCCATTTTTATGGAGTACCATAAACCTTCACAACAGCTTCATCTACCATTTTTATATAGAGCCAATCAAAAAGTCCAATTGATATTCAACCTAATAATGATCAATTGGAGGAGTTCCCAGATAAAAAGTAATATTTCAAATGCAGAAACTATTTTTAATGATCGGTTCTATTGCTATGGCTCTTGCCGTGGGGCTTGGAGCTTTTGGCGCCCATGGTTTGAAAGAGATGCTTACTGATGAAATGCTTGAAATTTTTGAGACCGGCGTTAAATATCATTTTTATCATGCCATAGGCTTATTAATTGTCGGTCTTGTAGCACAACTGATCCCCCATTCCTCACTTCTGCAATGGTCCGGATGGTTAATGCTTGCCGGGATCATCATATTTTCTGGAAGCTTATATATTCTATCAGTGAGTGGTATTCGCTGGATGGGAGCAATAACTCCAATAGGCGGCCTATGCTTTATCTTGGGCTGGATATTGTTAGCTCTGGCAAGCTGGCAGAACCTGTAATTAATCCAAACCTACTGCATGCACTCTTAAAAAACACTTGCAGTTCCCGATCATTATTATATTTTATGACTAATTATTAAAAAACGTCTCATTTTTATTGAGACTATCATCTGTCACAAATAGATGCACAGTTATATCAGATTAACCGACATTAATTTTAGCTTATATCTACTAACATATAAACTGTAGGCGTTTTTTTATAAATCAATTCTTTACCAAGTAATCATTACACATGAATATAGAAGACTTCAGAGAATTTTGCCTGTCATTTAACGGTGTAACCGAGGGTTTTCCTTTTGATGATGAGACAACCCTTGCTTTTAAAGTGATGGATAAAATTTTTGCAATCACCGATGTTGAGGAATTCGACGGTATAAATTTAAAATGTGATCCGGTTAAGGCAGCAATGCTTCGCGATCTCTATGAAGATGTACAACCCGGCTATCACATGAATAAAAAGCACTGGAATACCGTTAATCCAAAGGGTAAGCTTGACGATGAGATTATCAAAGAATGGATTAAGGATTCGTACAACTTAGTGGTAGAAGGGTTATCACGTAAAAAGCAAAAGAAACTTGAAAAGATGGAAGATTAGGAATCTTTTTGCTTATTACTCGTGAATAGGTTCCTAATCCTGCTAAGGCTTTTCTTTTCGAACTTCCATACAAACTCAAACTTTCCCATCACAAAGCCGAATAATAAAAACAAAAGCTGATAAGACGGGAATACAATAAGAATCCAAGCAATAAGCTCTAACCAGAGTGGCGTTTCGGGACCAATTCCAATCCAGCTGAACGCTATCTCCCGTACATATAAAGTGGTCATTCCGGTAATAGCAAAAATAAATAGAATAAGCAATAAGCCGCCGAATGTTTCGACCCCCCACCGCTTTTTCATTTTTTCTATCATTTCGCCCACAATAATCCTCATATCAGGTCTTTTTCAGGGCTCCTTCGATAGATTTATCAGCGGCCACAATCGTTTTTTCCAGATGATCATCTGTTAATGAATTTGCAAGAAAAAGCGATTCAAAGGGTGAGGGTGGCAAATAAATTCCATGCTCTAACATTTGATGGAAATAAGCCTTAAAAAACGCTTGATCAGTCGTATTAGCTGTTTTGAAGTCAATAACTTCTTCTTGCTCCGTAAAGAATATACTCAACATGGAACCCACTTGGTTAAGAACAAAGGGTACACTGTGTTCTTCAAGTACATCTTTTAGTCCTGTGGCCAGTTTAACAGTCTTTTCTTCCAGCTCATCATAATGCAATGGCTTCTCATGCAATTCGGTAAGTAGCGCATATCCCGCCGCCATTGCCAGTGGATTGCCCGAAAGTGTTCCCGCCTGATAGACATCACCCACAGGGGAAACTACGTCCATTATTTCTTGCTTCCCACCAAATGCTCCCACCGGCAATCCTGCACCGATGATCTTTCCATAGGTCACAAGATCAGCAGTAACACCGTAACGCTCTTGTGCTCCTCCCATGGCTACGCGAAATCCAGTCATCACTTCGTCAAAAATAAGAACCACATCATGGGCATTACATAGCTCACGAAGTCCGGCCAAAAATCCCTTTTGTGGAGGGATACACCCCATGTTACCAGCAACAGGTTCTAAAATAATGGCCGCCACTTCTCCCTCATACTCATTAAGCAGTTTCTTAACAGAATTCAGATCATTAAAATTGGCCGTCAAGGTATCTTTAGCTGTACCTTCCGTAACGCCGGGACTGCTAGGTTGGCCAAGTGTCAGTGCGCCGCTACCGGCGTTAATCAAAAATGAATCTCCATGACCGTGATAATTGCCTTCGAACTTGATGACCTTATCCCTGCCGGTATATCCTCGCGCAACACGAATGGCACTCATGCAAGCTTCCGTTCCGGTCGAAAAGGCT
>CAYNKF010000002.1:0-24446 GCA_964397705.1 uncultured Balneolaceae bacterium
CCCCTTTACTCTGATATTTCTTATAGCCTTCGGGGCGCGCCTTACGACGATTCCACCAGATTGAAATTCCCACATAGGCGTGCAAAAGAAAAGCTATAGCTAATCCAGCTTCAAGGATGTATAATAACCATCCCATACTTTCAAGCGCATGGGCTGCCTCGTTAAAGGCATGAACACCCCCAAATACCTGAAGATTTGTAGCCAAGTGGAAGATTATAAAGATAATTAATCCTACTCCGGTTATGCCTGTTAGTATCTTACGACCAACCTGAGATTTTAGCGCGTCTAAAAATGATGGCATTGAAACTGATAATATTTAATCTATTGTTTAAACCGCTGCAAAAACGCCAACGTTTGGACTCTTAGTCCAAGGAGTTGAAGATGTGTTTTAATGGATAAAAAGGCAAGGTTAGGTGACACAGTTTTACAGGTAAAATCTTATTCAGAAATATTCTAAATTGAATATTTATATCTTTGACTCTTTAATCATTATTTATCACCAAGATATTGTAAAATTGTACACAATTACTGAAGAAATAAAACATTCTTTTCGTGAAAAGGGTTCGAAATTTATTGGACATCTGATTCCCATAACGTCGAAAGAAGATTTTGAAAGTAAGTTAAACGATATTAAATCAAAATACCCCGATGCTACACATCATTGTTATGCCTGGCGGTTAAATCCCACAAATATTAAAGAATTTTCTCAGGATGACGGAGAGCCAAGCGGCACAGCCGGCAAACCAATTTTGAATAAGTTAAAATCATATGAAATGGTTAACTGCGGTTGTGTGGTCGTGCGTTATTATGGAGGCACAAATTTAGGAACATCCGGATTGATTCAGGCATACGGCCAATCAACCGAACTGTGTCTCGAAAAAGCAAAACGCTATACCATAATATCCACACAAAATATAGAAATTACCTATCCCTATCATTTACAAAAACAGATCGACCAACTTAAAAACAGGTTTGACCTTAAAGAAATTGATGCTCAATATACCGACAAAGTACGATTAATTATGGCCTGTCGATCAGAACAAACTGATACTTTTGAACAAGCTCTTCAAAAATTAGAGCACAAGGGGCTTTCGATGACAAATAAGGGGAGCGGCTACGTGATTTTAAACACTGATTAGAAAGAATATTTAACCTGAAAATCTGCTACTTGCTCCGTACTTTTATTCATCAAATTTTAGACCATATTAAAGCATCATGAAAATATATACCAAGAAAGGTGATTCAGGAGAAACTTCGCTCTTTGGGGGGACGCGGGTTCCAAAATCAAATGAGCGGATTGAAGCCTATGGCACAGTTGACGAACTCAACTCCTTTGTGGGATTGGCCGCCAGTTATGAACTTTCGGATGCCGGCACGAAATATGTGCGCAAGATACAGGAGCTACTTTTTACGCTCGGTGCTGATCTGGCCACTCCCCCCTCATCTAAAACCAGAATTGATCGTATTTCCGAAGATGACGTCACCTTGTTAGAAGATGCCATTGATGAGCTGGAAGATGATCTCGAAAGCCTAAAGAATTTTATTCTGCCGGGAGGGTCCCAGCCGGGTGCAACATTACATGTGGCCCGAACTATTTGCCGCCGCGCCGAACGGGCAACAGTTGCTTGTTCCAAATCGGATAATATTTCTGACAACTGTATCAAATTTCTTAACCGACTATCAGATTTCCTTTTTGTGCTGGCTCGTTACGAAAACAAAAAAGCCGGAGTGCGCGAAGAAACCTGGAAACCTGACAGGTAATAATTCATTTTTAAATACCTAAATTTCAAACCTCATGTCATCCTGAACTTGTTTCAGGATCTTGCAATATACAGATGCTGAAATAAACTCAGCCTGACACAAAAATATTCTAACCATGTCATTAATGATTTCGGTCTCGGGCATCCGGGGCGTTTTTGGTACCGATCTTACACCCGAAAATCTAACACGTTTTACGGCCGCTTTCGGCAACTGGTCGGGCAGCGGAAAAATTGTAGTGGGTCGCGATACCCGCGTAACCGGACAAATTTGCGAAGACATTGTCTGCGCGACTCTGCAATCGGTTGGCTGCGATGTAATAAAAGTGGGCATTGCTCCCACTCCAACGGTGGCGATGGGAGTCCTAAAACATCAAGCTGACGGAGCAATTATCATCTCCGCCAGTCACAATCCCGAAGAGTGGAATGCGTTGAAATTGCTAAACAACAAGAGTGAGTTTTTGGATGATAGTCAGGGTAAAAAGGTTATTGAGATCAGTGAAGAAAAATCCTACTCCTATAAAAAATACGATCAGACAGGGAGTGTTACAGAAGATAACAAGTTGCTTGACTACCATATCAAAAAAATATTGGACCTTCCCTACATTAATCGCGAACTCATAGCCTCCAAAAACTTTTCAGTAGCCATCGATCCCGTTAACGGTACCGGAGCCGTGAGTTTACCGCAATTATTTGAGGCGCTCGGTGTGGATACCGTTCATACCATCAATAATGAACCTACTGGCATATTTGCACATGTAGCCGAACCTTTACCCGAGCATCTTGGTGATATCTGTGACTTAGTAAAAGAAAAAGATTGTGACCTTGGCATTGTTACCGATCCCGATGCAGACCGATTGGCACTGGTAACCAATAAAGGGAATCTTTTTGGGGAAGAATATACCCAGGCCGCCGCCTTCGATTTTCTGCTGGATAAAAAAGCAGGACCCTGTGCCACTAATTTGTCTTCGTCGAGAGTAGCAGAAGACGTAGCTAAAAAATACGGGCAAAAATGTCATCGTTCCTCAGTTGGAGAAATAAACGTGGTTAAGAAGATGCAGGAAGTAGATGCCGTAATCGGCGGTGAAGGCAATGGCGGAGTAATAAATCCTGACTTGCATTACGGTCGGGATGCGCTGGTGGGCACAGCGATGATTCTTCAATTATTGGCCGAACGCGATCTCACCGCTGACGAATATCGCAACAGCCTACCTGATTATTATATGCGAAAAAGTAAGATGCAACTGACTGACGTTGACGGTGATGCCCTACTCGAAAAGGCCAAATCGGAATACAAAGATTATAATCCCGATACAACCGATGGCGTAAAAATTGACTTTGAGGATGGTTGGGTACATCTCAGAAAATCAAATACTGAGCCTATTATTCGGGTTTATTCTGAAGGTATTACCCCTGAAAAGGCTAAAGAATTAGCTACATCAGTAGTCAAAAAAATTCAGTGAGATTTATCCCTATTAATTGAATGCATAAATCGCAACTCTCGTTGATAGGGCATCAAAGTAATTTTAATTAACAAACATTACTAATGAAAACGATTAATGCTTTTGCGGCACACGATTCTGAAGCAGATTTAGAACCCTATAATATTAAGCGTCGAGACGTTAAGGATGATGATGTTGAAATTGAAATAACCTATTGTGGTGTTTGTCATAGTGATATCCACCAGGTTCGAAACGACTGGAATAACTCCATCTATCCTGTAGTACCCGGTCACGAGATTATTGGTCGGGTAACAGAAGTTGGGGCGAATGTAGAGCACTTTTCTGAAGGACAACTGGTGGGCGTGGGATGCATGGTCGACTCATGCCAGCAATGTAAGCACTGTCACAATGATCTGGAACAATTCTGCGAAGAAGGTGCGGTTATGACCTACAACGGTCATGATGAGCATCTTGATCAACAGACCTTCGGTGGCTACTCCGAACATATTGTGGTAGACAAAGAATTCGTATTAAATGTTCCTGATAATATCGATACTCATGCTGCTGCTCCATTACTCTGTGCCGGAATCACAACATGGTCTCCCCTTCGTCACTGGAATGTACAAGAGGGCGATAAAGTCGGAATTATAGGACTCGGCGGTCTTGGCCATATGGGTGTTAAGTTTGCGGATGCATTGGGTGCAGAAGTTGTAATGATTACCCGTTCTCAGGAAAAAGCAGATGACGCCAAACGACTGGGGGCAGATGAAGTCCTTATCTCCACTGATCAAGAACAGATGGAAAAACATCAGGGTTCTTTCGATTTTTTGCTTAATACAATACCGGTAAAACATGATTTGGATCCTTACATTCAGCTTCTTGCGGTTGATGCTACCATGGTACTGGTTGGAGCTATAGAGCCTCTCGAAGAGATGCACGGTGGTGGACTCATCATGGGTCGCAAACGTGTCGCCGGATCGATCATCGGTGGTATTAAAGAAACACAGGAAATGCTGGACTTTTGTGGAGAACACAACATTACCTGCGATGTAGAAATGATTGATATGCAGCAAATCAATGATGCCTACGAGCGAGTGGTCAATTCAGACGTTAAATATCGATTTGTTATTGATATGCAGTCGCTTAAAAATTAAATCTCAGACAAGGCTCACACTCTTTAACCACCAGCTGTAATATTCCAAAAATTATTATTGCTGGTGGTTTTTATATTGAATTGGGGATTACGAAGAACAAAATTTTTTGCCGCACCAGACTTTCTTATTTTTGTCCTTTCAAAATTTAAATCGTATAAAACTCATAATCCTATGATTACATCGATGACCGGCTTCGGACGCGGTGAAGCTTCGGAAAACGGTATTACAGTAACGGTTGAACTTAAATCTGTTAACAGTCGCTACCTTGATACCTCCTTACGCCTGCCAAAATCATTGCAAAATAAGGAGCTCGATATTAAAGAAATTCTGCAAGAGCATGTAGAACGTGGGAAAGTAAATGTGTCAATCCGCGTTGACAAATCAGATACAGGCGAACCGGAAATAACCTTTAATGAGAATCTGGTTCAGGGTTACAAGGACATGCTCAATGACCTGCGCGAAAAAGCGGGCATTGAAGAACCGATTACGATGAAGACTTTTTTGGAATTCAACGACATATTTGAGTCCCGCGAAGATGATGAAGAAACTAAAGAACAAATCTGGGATCTTACTCAGCAAGCAGTTATTAATGCCGCAGAAGAGCTAAAAATGATGCGCCGACAAGAAGGAAGTCAGCTCGAAAATGATCTCAACCAGCGTATCGATCACATTGAAAAAATGTTAAATATCGTGATGGATAAAGTGGATGGACGCTCCGAAGAAATTAAGGAAGATCTTATTGAACGCATCAATGAACTGATCGAAAGCGATAAGATTGACCCGGATCGCCTCGAAATGGAAGTCGCCATATTGGTAGATAAGATGGATATCACTGAAGAAATTGTGCGTACACAATCACATATCAAATTTTTCCGTAAAGCTGTCAATAATAACAACTCCGTAGGGCGTCGACTCAAATTCCTGAGTCAGGAAATTAATCGTGAAATTAATACCATTGGTTCCAAAGCTAACGACTCAGAAATATCGCAGTATATCGTCAAAGCCAAAGAAAGTTTAGAACAAATTCGAGAACAGGTACAGAACGTTGAGTAAAAAACCGACACCCGGTAAAGTAATTGTAATAGTAGCACCCAGCGGTGCCGGCAAAACTACTATTGCCCAGCGCCTGCTTAGGGAATATCCTCGAGTACAGTTTTCGGTATCTGCCACCACGCGCGAACCTCGAAAAGGAGAAAAAGATGGCAAAGACTACTATTTTTTAAGTGAGGGAGAATTTGATCAAAAAATTAAAAACGAAGAATTTCTTGAGTGGGAGCACTATAGCGGAAATCGTTACGGCACCCTCCGATCAGAAGTTGATAAACTGGTGGAATCTGGGTATTTTCCCCTGCTTGACATCGAAGTGAAGGGAGCCCTTAACGTACAACGGCTCTACAACTCAGGCGTCATTTCCATTTTTATCGAACCACCCTCGCTGAAAGAACTCAAAAACAGACTCTCAAAGCGAGGCAGTGAAACAGAAAGCTCGTTGCAGCAACGCCTGAAACGAGCAGAAATGGAAATAAAATATGCCGACCGCTTCGATTATTCTGTTGTTAATGATGATCTTGAAGAAGCATACACAGAAGTCAGGAATATAATAGAACCCTTTATCACTGATTAAAAGCTGGACTCCAACATGGGTATTAAAACATTAGATATTGAAAAGCTGAATAAGGACACTGGTAATCAATACGAATTGATTACAATTATGTCTAAACGGGCACGTCAAATTGCTGCTCAGGAAAAGCTTGAACTTGACGAAAAGCTGAAGTATTTCGAAGGTTTTGAGGACGATGATGAGTTTACCTTCAATGAGGAACAAGAAAATATCTCAAAGGAGTTTGAGAAGCGAAACCATTCTACACAGCGCGCTATTGAAGAAATGCGCAAGGGAGAAATTTATTTCCGTTATCCACAAGAAGAAGATTAATTTATGTTATCCGGCAAACGGATAATACTGGGTGTTACCGGAGGAATTGCAGCCTACAAGGCTGCTTTTCTTTTACGTGCTTTACAAAAGGCTGGTGCTGAAGTACGCGTTACGATGACGTCCGCTGCTACTCGATTCGTAGGTACTGAAACCTTCTCTTCTCTTTCCAAACACGAAGTTGCGGTTGACGTTTTTCCCGAAAATAAATCAGCTACTCAATCGTGGACACAACATATCTCTTGGGGCGAATGGGCCGATCTCTTTGTAATTGCCCCATGTACGGCCAATACTCTTGCAAAAATAGCAACTGGCGTAGCTGATAATATGCTTACGTCAACCGTACTGGCTGCACGTTGTCCGTTGCTTATCTGTCCTACTATGGATGGAGGAATGTACGAGTCACCGGCAGTGCAAAAGAACCTGAACACTATTCAGGAATTTGGCTACCACATTTTGGAACCTGAAGAAGGGTATTTAGCCAGTGGATTGGAGGGAAAGGGACGCCTCCCGGAGGCAGATTTTATTCTCAAAAAATGCCATAATATTCTAAAAAAGAGTAAATCAGAAGGACCTTTAGCCGGTAAAAAAGTAGTAGTTACTGCAGGACCAACCCGAGAACATATTGATCCTGTTCGGTTTATTTCCAATCCCAGTTCCGGAAAAATGGGTTTTGCTATGGCCGAGGCAGCTGAGAAAATGGGGGCAGAAGTCACACTTATTCATGGGCCGGTTGCCTTAACAAAACCTAAAGGAATAAAAGTAATTGAGATTGAATCCACCCAAGAACTTTTTGAGCATATTCAAACCCATGCCGATGCTGATGTCATAATTATGGCAGCAGCTGTTTCTGATTTTACTCCTGAAAAATCATTTAAGCAAAAGATCAAAAAAGATAAAGCCGACTCTTCCATTAAGCTTAAGCAAACTCCTGATATTCTTGCCTGGCTTGGAAATCAGAAACAGGATGGACAGGTGCTCATTGGTTTTGCGATGGAAACCGAAAATCTACTCGAAAACGCTCAAGATAAACGTAAAAGAAAGAAGGCAGACTGGATTGTAGCAAATTCCCTCGTTGAAAATGATTCCGGTTTCGAATCCGACAAGAACAAGGTGCATATGCTTGGAAAAAAAGAAGCTATGCAGATAGAGGGATTAAAATCTGAAGTTGCCCGACAAGTATTATCTCATATCTTTAAGTAAAGCTAGCTTGCACCCCTACCGTTGGAAAGCAGTATACTACCGCTGCCGCTTTGCTTCTTACTTTCAAAAACAACCTTGAATTCTGTTCCCTCATCCGAGGTGTAAAAAAGCTCCCCTTCAAGCTGATTGGTCAAAGTTTCTATTAGGTTCATTCCAATTGAAGCGTGGTCGTCCACCAAAAAATCTTCAGGTAGTCCTTTCCCATCGTCACGAACAATAATAGAAATTTCTTGACCTAATTCTTTAAGAAGAATCTCTATAGTCCCCGGCTGATTATCAGCAAAAGCATGTTTATAAGCATTTGTCACCAACTCATTGATGAGTATTGCAGTTGGTATGGCCTGATTAATATCCAGCAAGACATCCCCGGTATCTACCTCCACATCAATATGCTGATGATTAAATGGCAGCGTATTTTTAATCGTATCAATCAATTTTGATATATATTCCTCGAATGAGATATCAATAAAATTCTCTGATTGATACAACAGCTCATGTACAATGCCGATTGACTGTATCCGCATCTGTCCATCATTCAAGGCATTCCTGATTTCTTCATTGTCCGCCTCAAACGCCTGTAGCTGTAACATCCCAGAGATAATAGCCAGGTTATTTTTTACCCGGTGATGAATCTCCTCTAATAATACCTGTTTTTCTTTGACCGACTGCTTTAACTGTTCTTGGTATTTCTTCTGATCGGTGATATCCACATAAATACCAAAACCGGCAATGGGATCATCATCTAAATAAACGGGAATAGCACCTAATAAAAGATTTATTTTTTCACCTTGCTTGGTATATCTAATGATATCGGTGTAAAACTTGTCTTCCTCAAATCCTTCATCAGGCATCCGGGGCACAATTTGATCATCCTCCTCGCCTACAATAATTTCATCAATATCGTTATTCAGCAACTCTTCTTCGGTATAACCAAAAAGTTCTTCAAAGCTTTTATTTACTTTCTGTACCCTATTTTGGGTATCAATCATCACCATGGCCCCGGGTGCTTTAAGAAACAACTTTCGAAATAATTCTTCACTTTTTCGAAGCTTCTCCTGCGCTTTTTTCTGCGCTGTCAGATCTCGTACAATAGCTTGCACATAAACATCGTCGACCAATTGCAGTCGATTCAAGCTTACCTCCACATCTACCGTTTTACCATCCCAGGTCTGATGCTGCCACTCAAAAACTTGCGGTGTTCCCTTAAGGGCTTTTTGTATTTTTTTGCGTGCCTTTGCAGTAGAATTTTGTCCATCTGGCTGAAATTCGGGTGAAAAATCAATAGGTGACTTCCCTAAAATCTGCTCTTTTGAATTTAAGCCGTATATATTAAGTACTTGGGTATTACATTCAATGAATTCATTTCCGTCCATTATAAAAATGCCGTCGTTGGCATTCTCAAACAAACGTTGATATCGAATCTCTGCCTGTTTCTCTTCAGTTACATCCTCAATAAATGTAAGAACAGAAATTAGTTCACCGCTGTCATTTCGCATCACCGACGTATGGATACTGAGATCCAATAAATGACCGTCACGATGGTACATTTTAACCTCAAAGTGCGTTTTATCACCCTGACCACTCATGAGGAAATCCATATTTCTCTTAACCACTTTCAGATCATCTTCATAAAAATCAAATACTTCGGGAGAATGCCCCAGCACCAATTTTTCGGGATAACCGGTAATCTCTTTTGCCCTTTCAGACCATTCAATAATATTAAAATCCGCATCCCATTTAATCATAGCCAACGGACTATGATTAACGTGATGATTTAACTCATCAAATGCTTTTTTCGCTTTCTCTTCGGCCTTTACACGTTCCGTCACATCATGTATAAAGACCATGCGTGCATTTTTGTACCCATTTTTATAGGGATGGGAAGATACCATCACGTAAATAAGAGAACCTTCTTTCGTTTGATGACGGGCAACCTCGACATGGTTAGATTCGTCTTCTTCACGATTTTCAATCGCCTGATGCAGCTCTTCCTTGGCCTCCTGCGGACGCAAATTATGCAAATTCAAAGATTTGAGATCATCCTTCTGAAATCCATACTTTGCAAAAAAGGCCCCGTTCGCTTCCAGTATATCAAGCGAATCTTTGTCATAGATAAGGACGGGGTTGGGGTTTAGATCAAAAAGTGACCGATCCATAGATGATTTTTAACTTGTCCTTTTATTTTAGGCTAAGAGTAACTGATCAATCGATCTAATTCAAGTTTTGTGGATTTAATTTAAAACTCCCATTTATAGGTTCGGTGTGTTTTATGGTGAAAACATCCCAATGCCTCTAAGCTACGCTGCATCAACCAGTTGCTCTCACTTACCCAAGCTCCTTCTAAGTATTGTAGTGCAGGCGCTGCTTTTTTTGTAAACTGGATCCCCCTGGTAAATGTGAGCGCCTCTAACCCTATTTTGCGATACTGTGGGCGCGTACCATATACAAGGGTCCGTAAATACCGTGCCCGTCGTTTAAACCATAACAGTTTGGGATAATGCCACCAACGCAGTTTTCCTCCTGTTTCTTTTGATAATTCGTTGAGATCTGGTACACAAACAACAAAAGAGGCCGGATCACCATCCACAAAAGCAATAAGCACACTCTCTGGAATTAAGACCGGTTTTAATTTTTTAATCATTGCCTCAACTGTATCACGGGTGAGCTCAGTAAATTCCATTTCGCGTTCCGTGATATCCTGTTGGCTCCAAGCGTCGTTATAGATTTGACGAATATATTCCGCATCCCGATGAATGTTTTTCGTATCCAGTGACCGCAATGATACATCCGATCTGGCTTCAATACGGTTTGTGATACGCTTCATACGATCCGGTATGGGCTGATCAAAGCTACGCTTGTAACTCCAGTGATCATCGAGCTTTTCCGCGCCAGTCTGCTCCAGATATTCTTTATAAAACGGTGGGTGATAAAACATCCCGTAAATAGGAGGTTCTTCATAGTTTTCTACCAGTAATCCCCAATAGATATCATTTTCCCCAAAATTTATGGGGCCGCGCATGGCATTATATCCTCGGTCCTGATGCCAGTCGGAAGCGAAATTTATTATTTCCTCTGCAATCTTTGGATCATCCTGCATTTCTATAAACCCCATCCCTCCCATTATGGGATCAAGCACTTTATCACGCTCTGGAGTATTCATCACCGCAAAACGTCCTACTACCTTATTGCCCTCTTTGACAAGAAACCGCTGACACTCTCCTTTATCAAAAAATACATTTTCATCACGATCAAAAATACTCTCTATTTCCGAACGAAACGGCGGTGCCCAATGGGGATAATTTTCATAAATTCGAAATGGTAACTGATGGAATGCATCAATTTGCTGGGATGTGCTTACCAATTCAAAACTATAAGCCATTTTTCAGGAAGGTCGCTACGTTTAAAATCTAATCTTACGATTCGTCTAGATCAGGAAATTATTCATAGATTTCCAATGGAATAACACCTATTATTAGACGGCAAAATGCCAACTTAATATCGACAACTGGCTTGAAGGAACAAAAGAAAAAAAAGCTGATAGCAATTCTGTTATTAGCATCGTGTTTTATAAGTGGATTCATTCTCTTTTCTACCTCTGATACAAGCACCAAGCGACTCACTTCGCTGAGCGAAGCTGACTCACTCATTCAACAACAATTTTCGAGTTTTAATATTTCGGAAGAACAGATATCTGTTTCCACTACCCAAGTAGATTCAAATTTTACTCGGAAAACTTATTTTGTGGGACTTCCCTACCGTTTCTCGAAAACCCAGTTTCATGCCGAAATCAACGATGCCCTTTATCCATACAAAATACAAACCCCCGCCCAAGTCACTTTTCCACAGAAAAATGTCAATATTCAATTATCTTACCGAGAAACCGTAATTCGTACTATTTCGCTGCAAACTGATCCCGAACTTTCGCTGCAACAAAATGATATCAGCCTTCTGTTAAGTTTTGATGAGATCCCCCCGTCACAACTCATTTCCCAACTGAATGCTCTTGCAGAGCCCATTCCTCTGGTGTTAAAAATTGAACAACCGATGGAGGTTCAAGCACTAAAGAAAGAACTTAATGGTGAGTATCCTTCTGTTATTTTTTGGTTTCAAAACAAGAATGGGAATGATTTGATCAAAACAAATCCAAAAGCAGCACGTGCCAGGCTTGACAGGCTACAGGATATCTCTCCAAATTCAAGGGTCTTAATTACTCAGAATGATGCATCCCCGTTCATTGAGAATTTTAACAGGATTACGTTCATTGATGCTTCAAACGCTCAGCTGTTACATGCTCAGTTAGGTGAAAAAGTCTTTCTTGAAGAACTTACATTATTACAATCCAATACAAAGTCTTTTTTAGCGTTAATTACCGGGACAGAAACAACTGTTAAATGGCTGATAGAGAAATTGCCTGATCTTAAAAAAGCAGGTGCTCGAATCATACCACCGCCAAAAATGAATTGACAACATGATTGATCGTCTTAATACTGACAAATGGCTAAAGCGTTTTGAGCTCAATGAATTTCCGGAACCGGAAATCGTGCAGCTCAAACATCCGGTGCTACTCTGTCACGGCTATGGAGCCATCGCATCAATCGTAAAACCTTCGCCCCTCTTTGATGTAGCATTATTGCTTCGATCACACAATGTACTTGCATATGCCCCTAACATTGTTCCTTATGCCAAAATCGAAACCCGTGCAGAAGGATGGGTTAAACTTATCAAAGAACTCACAAGAAAGATCCCCAGCGGCAAAGTAAATATTGTAGCTCACAGTATGGGTGGTCTCGATATGCGATACGCTCTTTCCAACCTTGATGTATCACAACATGTAGCTTCTTTTACTACCGTAAGCACCCCCCATCGTGGAACAAGCCTGGCCGAGCTTACCCTAAAAACGCCCGATGCTATCCGTGATAAACTGGCCGATTTTCTGGATTGGATGGGCGATCGAATTTATCCTCATACAAAAAGTGATTCGGTAGCATCGGCGGCGCAGCTAACGCGAGAATATGTAACAGAGGTTTTTAATCCTGCAACCCCAAATGTTGATGACATCCCTTATTATTCTTATACCTCAGCAGTGGGCAAAGGTACCAGTGAACCCATCCGTGTTATTGCACGATATCAAAACAAGCATATCTATGATCTGGAAGGCCCCAACGACGGAATGGTATCAGTAGAAAGTGCCAAATGGGGAGAACATATTGAAACATCAAAACTCTCTCATCTGGAGCAAATGAACCTACGCATTAAGGATGATCGCGAAGCACTCTACCACTCCTTTTGGTTAGATGTGGTAAAAATGCTCGAGACCAAAGGACATTAACCTTACAACTCAATATCTTCTTTTTGCTTGAGCAGTGTGTAGGCTGTCATATCATATTGGATAGGTGTTAGCGAAGCGTATCCCTTCTCCAATACATTGACATCCAAATCATCCCCTTCATCGAGCAGTTTAAGCTTACCGGTCATCCAATAATAAGATCTGTTGTTTGGATCAACACGGCCTTCAAACTCCTCCACATATCGACTGTTCGCCTGACGTGCCCATTTGATGCCTTTGAGCGGTCCCGCGGGAACATTTAAATTCATGGTAACCCCTTTGGGAAGTCCTTCACTTAATACATAACCGATAACTTTACGTGCTGCATCTTTAGCTCCTGAAAGATCCGCATCTTCATCATAATCTGTGCAGCTTACCGCAATAGAAGGATATCCCAGTATCGTACCTTCTGTAGCAGCGCTTACCGTGCCCGAATACAAGATGTTGATACCGGCATTACTACCATGATTTATCCCACTGACAACCAGATCCGGCTTACGCTGCATCAACTGATCATGTGCTAATTTTACCGAGTCAGCCGGAGTGCCGGTTACTGCCTGTCCATTAAAACGACCATCAATTTGAAAAGAACGTGAACGGAGCGGCGTATTTACCGTAACGGCATGCCCCACCGCACTTTGTTGACGATCGGGAGCTATAATCTCTACATCGCCAAATTCATCGGCTACCTGGGCAAGTGCTCGGATGCCAGGTGAAAAAATACCATCATCGTTACAAACTAAAATTACAGGATTGTTGTCAGGTTTACTCATAGATGTAATTAGTTAATCGTATTGCTCATTTTCATTGGGAAAATCTCCGGATTTTATATCCTCAATATAATGCTGTACAGCATTTGTCATCGATGAATGCATATCATCATATCTACGTAAAAATCGCGGTTTAAACTCCTTGTTGAGCCCAAGCATATCATGGGTAACCAGTACTTGTCCGTCACACTTGGGTCCGGCACCAATACCAATGGTAGGGATAGATATCGTTTCTGTCACCTTTTTTGCAAGTTCAGCGGGAATTTTTTCTAGTACGATCGAGAAACATCCTGCTTCCTCTAATTTTTTGGCGTCTTCAACCAGTTGTTCTGCTTCTGTCTTTTCTGTAGCCCTAACCTTATAAGTACCAAACTTATAAATACTTTGTGGAGTAAGTCCCAAATGTCCCATTACGGGGATCCCTGCTTCCACAATTTTGGCAATTGTTTTTACCACAGGCTTCCCGCCTTCCAGCTTCACCCCGTGTACTCCTGCCTCTTTCATCATGCGTCCGGCATTTTCCAAAGCCTCTTCAGCTGTCACCTGATAACTCATAAATGGCAAATCTGCTATTACCAGTGCCGTTTCTACTCCCCGTACAACACAAGAAGCATGATAAATCATATGCTCCATTGTCATAGGCACAGTAGTTTCGTGCCCGGCCATTACGTTACTGGCCGAATCCCCAACAAGTATTACATCGATGCCTGCCTGATCTACTATGCGAGCCATCGTATAATCGTATGCGGTAAGCATGCTAATCTTCTCAGATTGTTGCTTCATCTCTACGACAGTCTGTGTTGTAACCTTTTTAGGACGGTCTGAAGATTGTTGTGTACTCATCTACTCCTCGCTTGGAACTATAGCCGCAGTTGCATCCAATTCACAAACTACATTCCCATCAACTTTGGCCTCTGCCGTCATGTTATAAAAGTTGCGCTTTTCCTGAACCAGCTTTACTTCCATCCTAAGCTGATCACCCGGCACTACTGATTTGCGAAATTTTGCTCTATTAATTCCTGTAAACACCGGAATGTAGTCTTCAGGATTATTAATATGGGAATGCATTAGCATCAGACAACCACTTTGGGCAATGGCCTCAACCTGAAGTACACCGGGCATTATCGGGCGGTTGGGAAAATGACCGTTAAAAAAATCTTCGTTGGCCGTAACATTTTTTAATGATAAAATACGTCCCTCTTCAACTTCTAACACACGGTCAACCAATAAAAAAGGATATCGGTGTGGAATTAGCTTTTTGATTTCATCAATTGATAACTGGTCCATAGTCTCGAATTATTTTTTAATGTATAATAATATTAATGATTTATTCTACGGTACCTACGTATATGTAGGCGATGCCGCCGGTTAGTTTCTCAAAAAATTGTGAAGAAAATGATCCGGTTTCTTCCATTAAACCAATAAAATCATTCCCGGCAGGAAATTCCGCACTTGTTCGCGGCAAATAAGTATAAGCCTCTCTATTACCACTTATCCACCCTCCTAATGTAGGCATAATATACTGGCTATATAACTCATACGGATATTTCAATAAACCTTTGGGTTGCCCAAATTCTAAAACCACAACTTTCCCCCCCGGAACTACAACACGGGCCATCTCTCTAAGTGCTTGTCCAGGATCGTCTACATTGCGAATTCCAAAAGCGATGCTTGAAATATCAAAAATATTATCCTCATAAGGTAAATCCATCGCATCAGCAACTTCAAAATCAACGACTAGATCGTTTTCTTTTGCCTTAGCGGGAGCATGTTCTATCATCTCGGCACAAAAATCGGTTCCCAGCACATAGCCCTCATCACCGACCGCCTCCTTAAACTCTAATGCAAGATCACCGGTTCCAGTAGCACAGTCCAGCACTCGATCACCAATATTAGCACCACTCAGAGATACTGTATGATCTCTCCATATATGATGGATGCCAAATGAAAGGATGGTATTCACCCGATCATAATCATCGGCAATATCCGCAAACATATTTCGAACTTTTTCACTCATAAAACGTTGTGCAAGTTAATGTATTTCAACCTATAGTTAGGATGTCATTCCTTCTTTAGAACCCACTTCAGTCAGATGGTCAGTCTTATTTATATATAACGAATTAAATCCAGACCCATTCCATTTCAGGTGATATAAAGCCCCATTGTTATGGGGAATTTCATGCATATTGCTTAATCCATAGCCAAGCCATTCCGATAATAAGATGCGTAATAATCGACCATGCAAAACAAACAGTAAATTTTTATGCTGATGTTTATTCAATATAATCCTTGCTCTCTTATCAGCTCGCTTGAAAACGGCATTGGGACTTTCTCCTTGGTCAAAGGCAAAATGTATATCTCCAGACTTCCAACGTTCATGGAGATGTTGTAATTCCGATTTAATCTCCGAAATTGGCTTCCCTTCCAAGATGCCAAAATCCATCTCATCCAAATCAGAATAAGCTAAAACATCTAAACGCTCTTGCTTGGCTATGGCCTCTGCCGTTTGACGGGATCGCTTTAAACTGCTGCTAAAAATTTGTTGAATTGATATATCTTGCAGGTGACGCGCTATGGCCTGTGCTTGCCGAACACCTGTATCATTTAAAGAAGCGTCAATACCCCGCCCCTGAATTTGGTTACAGCGGTTGTATTCTGTCTCCCCATGACGGGCCAGATATATATTCGTTACACTCATATTAGCTTTTTCCCTCTTTTCGGCTTGTTGCCAACTCAACAAACTTATCCTCCATCTGCTGAACTTCGGATGGCTCAAGGTTGTAATGCATACCGTATTTAACTAATAGCATTTTGAATACACGATCATTTAGTGTCAGCTTTTTTTCAACACCCTGATCAATTTTATCCCACAATCGTTTTAAAAGCCCCAATTTCATCAAAAAGAAAAATACAAGTCCAATACCGGCAGCCAAATATTCTCCGGTCATGCCTAATGCACTAATTATTACCAGTGAGGTAATCAATAAATAGCCATCGGTATTCAGTAATTTGAGCACCTTCCCGAGATAAACAGTCACAAATGCACTTTTTGACCGATACCATAAAAAATGAAATGCGATAGCTATGGTCACGGCAAAAATAGGATGAATCACCAGCAACAATACCAATAATAGGGTCAGTGCCAGACTATCCGCACTGCGCACCCAGGCAATAGCTTCTTCAACCAATTTGTCCAGTGGCCGTTTTTCCAACAATCCCGGAACAAATTGCTTTATCTGGTCAGTAGTAATATGAAACCAATCACCGGTTCGAGTGATAATTCCGAGTTGCGTTTCAAGAAATAGATTTTGCCTGCCGGGGTTTTGCTTTTTCATAAGCCGAAAAATATCCTTCTTTTTGCAAAAAACGAATTTT
The DNA here is from genome assembly GCA_964397705.1 of uncultured Balneolaceae bacterium. GTDB lineage: Bacteria > Bacteroidota > Rhodothermia > Balneolales > Balneolaceae > Fodinibius. The sequence goes on from CAYNKF010000002.1 coordinate 16,958, forward strand.
CAAGGCAATTAATTATGCCTGCGCCACTGTCAAGATGATAACAGGTCCTGCCCCTGCCTCTTTTAAGGTATCTGCCAATTCAAAGGTAGTAGCACCAGTCGTAAATACATCATCAATAATTATGCACAGCCGGTTATTAATCAAAGTATCATTTTTGACCTTAAATGCTTTTTGTAAGTTTTCAAGACGTTTTTCTAAGCTAAAGCCTGTTTGCGATCGGGTGTTTTTAGTTCGGACAATATCATCAATCTCACAAATAGGAATTTCTTCCCAAATCTCCTGAAATCCCTGAGCCAGCTTAAAAGCCTGATTAAATCCACGATATCGATATTTTAAATAATGTAGCGGCACCGGAACTACAACTGATTCATAAATATCAATTAATTCTACAATTCCGGAATGTTTTTGTACCCGTCGTCCCAAGGCTCTGCCCAAATCATATCCTACTGTTGTGAGCCGCTCGTATTTTAGCTGATGCAATAAATTTTGCAGATCACCGCCCTTATCAAATTGCCAAAGCGCATGCTGAACAAGAATGCCATCCGGCAATAGAGAATCAGAAGAAGCCTTCTTATTTTCAGGATTCCCATCCTCAAAACGTTCACTCAAACAAAACGAACAAATCTGCCGCTGCTCCTCAGTATTTTCGCGTCCACAGCAAACACAAACGTTGGGAAATACGATCCTTTTAAAACCGTGTGCTATATGTAGAAAATTACTCATTAATAACCTTTTTATAAGTAAGATCTGCTGTTTACACCAATCCTTACAGAGAATCCTCTTTTCAGCAAAAAATTTTTGGCAACCACTATATTTGTTTAGATTATACGGCGAATAAACGGTTTGCCACTATTAATTCAGAAAATTGTTTATGGCATCACTCGGAAGAGATCTTGCCCACATTCGCAAAGAGCAAGAATTGAGTCTTGAGGATATTTATGAGACTACCAAAATTCCGGTAAGGATTCTCGAGTCTATTGAAGACGACACGATCTTTGCTGACTTTGAGAATAACGCTACTTACATTCGCAGCTATGTAAGGAGCTATGCTAAAGCGTTATCTATAGATGAGAAACAGATCATATATGCGCTAAATAAAGTTGAAAAGAATGACTATTCCGGGTCTCTGCAAAGCCTGTTTGATGAAAAACCCAAACGCTCTTTTGAATACGATGAGGAGGAAGAACCTGTAGAGGATCCGACAGATTCGGAAGACCTTCATGATGAGGATATGATCCATGATCATTCACCTGAATTTCAATCTGACCAACCTGACTCATCCAAAGGTTCTTCAGAAAGAGCAAAACCATCGCCGTTGCCAAAAGCTGATCATCCTGATGTAAAATCAGTGGATTGGGCTGATATGGGTCGGAGGTTTCAACCCCTTAAATCGGTACGATCAAGAACATGGGCCGGTATCTTTGTAACCATTTTGATTATCATTGCAGTTGTCTCTTTTTTCTATTTCTATGAAACTGACCCGGTTTCCAATGAAGCTTCGGATAATCAAATAACAAGTACTCAACAAGAAGAGCCTTCAAAACAGGCGGTCAGCACAGATTCCCTGGAACTGGAAATTGTCCCCTCAACCCCAGAAAATGATACTACTGGGCAGCAAGTCGCTACTACAGCGGATAATATCCCAAATGAAGCTCTCTCCGCACTGCCTGATACTATAAGTGTAGTGCTCTATGCTGCTTATGGCCGATTGGAGCCGGTACGTGTCTATACCGATATTATGGATGACATTAATCCCTATTGGATTGAAGAGGGTGAAGCAGTTCGGTTTAACTTTGTAAATGAACTTAATATTCGCGGTCAATTCAGCCGAATGGTATTGTTGTTAAATGGTCATCCTGTACAAAATCTCCGCGAAGAGTTTTATAATCCTGATACACGACTGTTGGAAATTAATCGCAGTTATTTTGAAAATGACCCAAAATGGTTGCAGCCAGCTCCGGATTCGCTAGAAATTGGTGCCCCTCCCCCATCCACTATCCGAAACCGTCCAACTTTTAATTAAACTGATACAAGCTTTCTCTTAAAATGAACAGACAAGTGGCAAAAAAACGCGTTGAAGAACTACGCGAATTGCTGGATAAAGCCAATAAGGCTTATTATCAAGATGCTCAACCCTTTATTTCGGACAAAGAATTTGATGATTATCTGGCGGAGCTGAAAAAACTCGAAGAAGAGTACAATCTCACCAAATCCCAGTCACCCACACAACGCGTAGGCGGTGAACCCAGCAGCGATTTTGAGACGGTTGAGCATCCCGTACCATTGCTAAGTCTCGATAATACGTATAATGAAGATGAACTTAACGATTTTGATCGTCGTGTCCGTGATATATTAGAGCACGATAATTTCTCCTACCTGGTTGAACTGAAGTTTGATGGCGCAGCCATTCGACTCCGCTACGTTAGTGGAGAACTGGTACTGGGGGCCACGCGGGGGGATGGTGAAAGCGGTGATAATATTACTCGGAATATCAAAACTATAAAGGACATTCCACTTCGCCTTGATGATGACTTCCCAAATGTAGTAGAAGTTCGCGGGGAAGCCTATATGGAGCGGGAAGCCTTTGTCCGGATGAACGAACATCGCGAAGAGCAGGGACTCAATCCCTTTGCTAACCCGCGTAACTCCACGGCCGGCTCGTTAAAAATGCAGGATCCCCGCGAAGTGGCTCGCCGCCCTATCCGTTTTTTTAGCTTTGATCTACTCACAGATGATTCTGGTGCCGCCACTACCCAGTATAAGAAGATGAAACTATTGGATAAATTTGGCTTACCAGTCTGCGAACATTATGAACTATGTACTGACATTAATGAGGTACATGACCAAATTGAAGAATGGAAAAGCCTTCGCCACAATCTACCCTTCGAAACAGATGGTGTCGTTATCAAAGTAAACGAAGAGAAATACCGCGACACATTAGGAACAACTTCTAAGGCTCCCCGCTGGGCTATTGCTTATAAGTTTGAGGCTCAACAAGCTACTACTACCCTTAAGGACATCACGCTGCAAGTGGGTCGCCTTGGAAAAATAACACCGGTTGCTGAATTAAAAGCAGTGGAATTAGCGGGTACGACCGTAAAACGCGCTTCACTGCATAATGAAGATGAAATCCACCGAAAAGATATTCGAGTTGGCGATCGGGTAGTTGTAGAAAAAGCCGGTGAAATTATTCCCCAGGTGATAAGTGTCGTTAATCCAGATCGCGAAGATCGCGGACCACGTTTTGAGATGCCACAACACTGTCCCGCTTGTGGTGAAAAACTTATTAAACTTGGGGATGATGTGGACTGGCGATGTATCAACTCTGAGTGCCCCCCTCAAGTACGTCAGCGTATTGAACATTTTGCTTCGCGCGATGCCATGGATATCGATGGGCTGGGGGAAGCTGTTGTGGATCAACTTGTCTCAGAACAGTTAATCAATAATTATGCAGATCTCTATGATCTTACAAAAAAACAGCTTTTACCATTAGAACGCATGGCTGAAAAAAGTGCCCAAAATCTCATTGATGCTATCGAAAATAGTAAATCTCAGTCTCTGGATCGGGTAATATATGCCATGGGAATTCGCTTTGTAGGTAAAACGGTAGCACGCGACTTGGCCAATAACTTACAAACAATGGACGCTATTATGGAGGCAAGTCAAGAAACCATAGAAGAAATTGATTCAATCGGTCCTAAAATTGCCCAATCAGTCGTTGAATTTTTCAACCAAAACCACAACCGTGAAGTAGTATCAAAGTTGAGAAATCACGGACTCAATTTAGCGATGGAGCAAAAGGAGCAGGCTTCTCAAAAGCTGGAGGGTAAAAGATTTGTACTAACCGGGAGTCTACCCTCGTTGACAAGAAAAGAGGCCACACAACTAATCGAAAAACACGGTGGAAAGACGACTTCTTCCGTAAGTGGCAATACCGACTATCTGCTCGTAGGAGATTCGCCGGGCAGTAAATACGATAAAGCACAAGAATTGGACATCCCTATACTTAACCAAAACACATTTATGGACCTTATTGATGAAAAATTGTAATCTACATCTGTTTGGTAATATCGTTATGGGTTGGTATAATTTTGTAATCAACGTATCTTATCCAAACATTTAAATGTTTCTGTTAGGTTAAATTTCACAGAAACGGACTGAATTTACATTTATGGGTATTCTTGAAAAATTGGGATTAGCACCCAAAAAGAGGCAAGGCGCTCCAGTAATTGGAGAAAAGAAGAAAAAACAAGAAGAAGCCTCTTCATTAAAGTACAATCCTTACCTCAGAGCATTCATACTTGTTATATTTCTGGGAATCATTGTCATTTCTATACCAGAAAGCTCTTATAAAGAACCTATAAACTACAATATAGGGGAGCCTTGGCGGGCCGATGATTTAACAGCTCCTTTTACTTTTGCTATTCAAAAAAGTGACCAGGAGCTTGAGAAAGAACGTCAAACAATTCGAGAGACAACCCCGCCTATTTTTCACAAGCACCCGGATGTTCAAATTGCAGTACAAAGCAAATTAGACTCACTCTTTCAAAGTTTAGGTCCACTGAAAAAAGGATACGAAAGCTGGCAGCAGTCAGAGGAAAATGAGGAATCCAATGCCCAACGAGATAGCCTTCGATTCGAAGAGTTGAAAAACAGAGCACCGATAAATTTATCTGATTCTGTCTGGCAAACACTTCTGGAAAACTACGAGTCTGTCATCTCACGAAACAGCGGTTCAAACAACCAGTTTTCTGATGTAAACCTAAAAGAACAGCTTCAAACGCTTGTGAATGAAGTCCTTGATAACGGGATTATAAACATCCCAAAATCAGAAATATCAAACGATGAAATCACGATTCGCGACTTACAAGATCGTACCGAACAGACCCTCAATTTAGTTAATGTACGTGATCTTCCTGAAGCGAAAGACTTTGCACAATATCGCCTTTCACGCAACTTTTATGATGAGTTGGCAAATGCAGGCAACGAAATTTTCACACAACTTATTCAGCCAAACTACATCTTCAACAAAGAAGAAACCCAAGCACGCATTCAGGATGCTCTTGACGAAATTTCCACCTCAAAAGGAGCCGTAGCCCAGGGACAGGTAATCATTCGGCGGGGTGATATTGTTACTGCTGAAAAATATAACGTACTACAAAGTTTGGCTGATGCCCGCGCACAGAATGCAAGTGATCTCGAACGCTGGTTACGTTATGGGGGAGACATAATAGCGGTTGTTGCTATTCTTACTATTTTCTTTTTCTACCTTTATCTGTATCGTAGGCATATTTTTGTCGACAATTCCATGTTGACGCTTGTACTTATTGCGCTGTCGCTAGTAATTATCAGCAGCTCAATTGTTTATCATCTCGATGACATCTCCCCATTTATTGTACCTATTGCCATTGCACCTATAATTCTAACTATTATTTTTGATTCACGGGTAGGCCTGCTATCAACGATCACATTGGCTCTTCTTACCGGTCTAATTAATGGCAATAGTTTCGAATTCGTCACCGCCACTACGGTTGCCTGCAGTCTTGGTTTATTCTCAGTACGCGATATTAAAAAGCGTTCACAGTTTTTCTTTACCACACCAGGCATCGTATTTGGATCATATCTTGTAGTGGTGCTGGGCTTTAGCATGACCACTTTTGACAGTTGGGGTGTGCTCGGCAACGAGCTGTTGTTTATCGCCATTAACGCCATATTTATCCTATTTACCTATCCGTTGATTTTGCTTTTTGAAAAGTCATTCAACGTGACTACAGATTTTTCACTCTTAGAATTAAGTGACACAAACCTGCCACTGTTGAAGACATTAATGACCAAAGCTCCCGGTACTTTTCACCACAGCCTGCAGGTATCAAATCTTGCCGAAGCTGCTGCAGGAGCTATACGAGCAAATGGATTGCTTTGTCGGGTTGGCGGACTCTATCATGATATAGGGAAGATGGAAAATCCCGGCTACTTCACTGAAAATCAGACCGAGAGTAATGAACATGATAAGCTGAAGCCACGCATGAGTGCTCTCGTTATTAAAGCACACGTTTCGAACGGTGTAAAAATCGCTGAAGAACACGGCCTGCCCGAAATTATTATCGACTTTATCAGAACTCACCACGGTGACTCGCTTATCAAATATTTCTGGGAAAAGGCAAAGGAACAAGCCGATACCAGTAAAAAAGAAATCCGGGAAGAAGACTTCAGATATGATGGCCCTCTTCCACAGACAAAAGAAACAGGAATATTACTGCTGGCCGACTGTATCGAGGCTTCCTCTCGAGCGATGAAAGACCCTAACTATCAGAAGCTTGAAAATCTTATCGACAGGATGATTGACGAGCGCGTTAATGAGGGCCAACTCAGCAAAACCCCCCTCACATTTCAAGATATCCGGACTATCAAGGAAACATTTCTCAATATTTTAGTGGGCATATACCACAGCCGTGTTGAGTATCCGGACGATGAGAAAGAGGAAGAAAAAGAATCACAAGAAAAATCTGAAGAAAAAGACATTGATTTGGAAGAGACCCCGGCTACCGATGATATGCCTGATCATCCCGACTCTCCCAAAAAGCCGCCTCGGGTAGACGAATATTATAATTCGTGATACGCATGCATTTTCAAGAAGAACTACAGCGGTATCTCCAGTTTGTAAAGTTGGAAAAGAGTCTATCCGAAAACTCCGTAGTATCCTATAAAAATGACTTGAAACGATATCTGCGATTTGTAGCTAACGATTTGCAAATATCTGATCTAGGTGGCATCGAGTTACGCCATATAGAAAACTATCTTGAAGAACTGACGGCCATGGATCTATCGGTGAGCTCTATTGCGAGAAATATATCCAGCATCCGTGGCTTTCATGAATTTGCTGTAGTAGAAGGCATGGCAGAAGCAAATCCGGCGGAATTAGTGGATCTACCCAAGCAGGCTAAAAATCTACCTGATGTATTAAACCCTGATGAAGTATCCGCTATTATTGATATCCCCAACAGGGAAACCGATGCCGGCATACGTAATGCAGCCATCTTGGAAACGCTTTATGCTACCGGTATGCGCGTCAGTGAGCTTACCGGTCTCGAACTTGATAATCTAATTTTTGAAATTGGATTTATTCGCGTTCTCGGTAAGGGCAATAAGGAACGCTTGGTGCCGGTGGGAGAAATGGCCCAATCAGCACTGGAGCATTATATTGAGGTCGTTCGTCCAACATTTCAAAGTGACAAAAATCCACAAAAAGCCGAGAACAAAGTTTTTCTGAGTCAGCGGGGCAACCCCCTGTCGCGGATGAGCATCTGGAATATCGTTAATGATGCTGCAGAGCGCGCCGGAATTGAAAAAAATGTATATCCCCATATTTTTAGGCACTCTTTTGCTACCCATCTATTAGAGGGCGGAGCTGATCTCCGCGCCGTACAGGAAATGCTGGGCCATGCTTCCATCAACACTACAGAAATTTATACGCACGTAGATCGCAGCT
>CAYNKF010000003.1:0-21563 GCA_964397705.1 uncultured Balneolaceae bacterium
GAGATAATAATAGTTTTCGTATTGGAAATATTGACAGGGAGTACCGAATAACTGTTAGAATTCCCAGAGGGGTATCCATAGATGTAAAAGGGGACGATGGAACCTATGAAATTTCTGATGTTGGAGGGGCAATCAATATGGTTGCAGATGATTCCGATATTAGCGTAAAAAATGCCACCGGCGAAGACTTTTCATTCAAAATTGATGATGGCGATATCCGGATGGATAAAGGTCAAGGGAAATTGACAGCAACGCTTGATGATGGGGAACTTCGGGTAGATAATGGCCGGTTTAGCGAAATTGATGTCAGTGGAGATGATGCGAGCCTATTTTTTGCTACTGGATTATCAGATGCCGGTAAATACTATTTTGGTATAGACGACGGAGATCTGGAGCTGAATATATTAGACGGAGGCGGTAGTATTGATATTATTCATGATGATACTGATATCAATACCATTGGCACCTTCAACAAAGTAAGTGATGAGGAAGAAAGAACCGTTTATAATGTAAATGGAGGAAATGCCAGCATTGAGATTAAAAGTGAAGATGGAGACATCGTATTGCGAAATAATGAATAAATGATTGCTATGATACAGCATTGCCGGTACTAAAACTCGTGTTGGTATTGGGGCAATGCTATTTTTTTATCTCTCTGAAATATAGATCAAGCAGTTTTTGGGCGGCTTTGAAAGAACTCATCTCTCCATTTAATACCTGCCGTTCAATATCCTGCTGTTTCTTTTTTACTGCAGGATTGTCATAGAAATGCTCTGTAAGTCTATTGGTGATGGTATCGTACATCCAGTGCTTAGCCTGGCGGTTTCTGTTCTCTTCAAAGTAACTATTTTCTTTTGTTAGTTGAATGTACTCTAGAATTATTTCCCATAGATCAGGAATACCCTTGCCTGTTAATGCCGAACAAGTCGTTACTTTAGGAGTCCACCCCGATTTTGTTTCGGGATAGAGGTGCAATGCGTTTTTGTATTCTCGCACGGCCTGATTAACCGCCTTTTGACCAGCTTCATCAACTTTATTAATGGCAATGGTATCGGCCATCTCCATAATACCCCGTTTTATGCCTTGGAGTTCATCCCCGGCCCCAGCGAGCATCAGCAGTAGAAAGAAATCAACCATTGAGTGTACAGCCGTTTCTGACTGACCAACGCCCACTGTTTCGATAAAAATGGTATCGTAGCCGGCCGCCTCACAAAGGTAAATAGTTTCACGTGTTTTACGCGCAACGCCGCCCAGAGAGCCGCCCGTAGGAGAGGGGCGAATAAATGCTCTATCGTTATTGGCCAGCGTTTCCATGCGTGTTTTATCGCCTAAAATACTGCCTTTGGTGCGTGTACTGCTCGGATCTATGGCCAATACTGCTAATTTATTTCCCTGATCAATGATATGGTTGCCCAGCGACTCAATAAACGTACTTTTCCCTACGCCAGGTACGCCGGTAATTCCTATACGTATGGAGTCACCGGTATCCGGTAGGCATTGTTCGATGATATCCTGTGCCAGTTCACGGTGTTCTGCCTTAGTGCTTTCTATGAGGGTGATAGCACGGCTTAGAATGGTTCGGTCACCAGCTTTAATGCCATTGACATACTCTTGCAGCGAAAGAGATGAGCCTTTGTTTTTAAACCGCTCCAGCCCTTTGGTATTGATGGCGCTGTGTTGTTCAACACCCTCACTTACCGAAAGGGAAGAGTCGCTATTTTTGTTTTCCTTGTGAGTCAAGAGAAAAGTTAATAGTTAAGATCATATAGTTATTTACCACTTAGTGGTAGATTATTTCTGGCTGTCAATCAGAATTTCCAAAATCTGTTGGGCGGCAAGAGAAATAACGGTGCCCGGACCGAAAATACCTACGACCCCTTTATCATAAAGAAACTCATAATCTTGTTCTGGAACCACGCCGCCGACGATCACCATAATATCATCACGTCCTAATTTTTCAAGCTCGTCGAGTACTTGTGGAACCAGTGTTTTGTGTCCACCGGCCAGACTGGAAACGCCCAAAATATGTACGTCATTTTCAGCGGCTTGCCGCGCAGCCTCTTCGGGCGTCTGGAAGAGGGGACCAATATCAACATCAAAGCCTAAGTCAGCAAAGCTGGTAGAGATTACTTTGGCTCCGCGATCATGGCCGTCTTGGCCCATTTTGGCTACCATAATACGGGGTCTCCGTCCCGCAATTTCAGCAAATTCATCCGCGAGCTGCTGAGCCTTTTTAAAGTTTTCGTCTTTATCTATTTCTGAAGAATACACACCAGATACTGATCTAACGGTTGCGGTATAACGTCCGAACGCTTTCTCCATCGCATCGGAGATTTCTCCCAATGTAGCTCGCTTGCGAGCAGCCTTAACAGCCATGTCGAGCAGATTGCCATCTCCGGTATCTGCTGCTTTAGTAATGGCATCAAGCGCTGATTGTACTTCATCTTCGTTGCGTTCTGCTCGCAGTTTTTCAAGGCGATCTAACTGGGCTTTTCGAACTTTTTCATTATCAACTTCAAGAATGTCAATCGGTTCTTCTTTGTCAAGCTGATATTTATTAACCCCTACGATGGTTTCTTTCCCGGAGTCGATACGCGCCTGCTTTTTTGCAGCAGCTTCTTCAATCCGCATTTTAGGAACTCCCGTTTCAATAGCTTTGGCCATACCGCCGAGCTCTTCCACTTCTTCGATGAGTTCCCAGGCCCGACGTGCGATGCGGTCCGTCAGATATTCAACATAGTACGACCCGGCCCATGGATCAACGGCTTTGGTGATGCCGGTCTCTTCCTGCAGGTAGGTTTGTGTATTACGAGCAATACGGGAGGAAAAATCAGATGGCAGGGCAATAGCTTCGTCGAGAGCATTCGTGTGCATCGATTGGGTATGGCCGAGTGCCGCAGCCATAGCTTCAATGGTGGTTCGCGCCACGTTGTTGTAGGGGTCTTGCTTGGTGAGGCTCCATCCCGATGTTTGGCTGTGGGTACGCAGGGACATTGACTTAGGATTTTCCGGATCAAATTGTTTAACCAGCTTAGCCCAAAGCATGCGGGCAGCACGCATTTTTGCTATTTCCATGAAGTGATTCATCCCGATAGCCCAGAAAAACGAAATTCGGGGAGCAAAGTCATCAACATCGAGACCGGCATCAATACCGGTGCGCAGATATTCAAGTCCATCTGCCAGCGTATAGGCCAGTTCAATATCACAGGTAGCCCCGGCTTCCTGCATGTGATAGCCCGACACCGAAATGGAGTTGAATTTTGGCATATGTTCGGAGGTATATTCAAAGATATCTCCGATAATGCGCATCGACGGTTTGGGCGGATAGATATACGTGTTGCGCACCATAAACTCCTTAAGAATATCATTTTGGATGGTGCCTGCTAATTTATCTTTTGAAACGCCCTGTTCTTCGGCTGTGACAATATAAAACGCCATTATTGGGATGACGGCTCCGTTCATGGTCATCGAGACCGACATTTCATCCAGTGGAATCTGATTGAACAGCACTTTCATATCGAGGATGGAATCAATAGCTACGCCCGCTTTTCCTACATCACCGGATACGCGCGGGTGATCGGAGTCATAGCCCCGATGGGTAGCCAAGTCAAAGGCGACAGATAGTCCTTTTTGTCCCTGTGCAAGTGCTTTACGATAAAACTCATTAGATTCTTCAGCGGTCGAAAATCCGGCATATTGACGGATAGTCCATGGACGGAAAGAGTACATGGTTGAATACGGTCCGCGGAGGTAGGGTGGAATTCCTGCTGCATAATCAAGATGCTCGAGGTTTTCGATATCCGATTGTTTGAACTGCGGCTTTACCGGAATCTGTTCAGCAGTGTTCCATGATTCTCCACTTTTCGCTTTTTTATCGGCAGAAATCGAAGAATTAAATGGTATATCAGAAAAATCAGGTCTCATAATAATCACTTTTGTGTCATCCTGAACTAGTCATTGATTTGTTTATTGGCAACAGGTGCCGAAACAAGATCGGTATGACATCTTATATATTTTAATTTTTGATTACATTAAGCTTTTGTTGAAATCTTTTTAGCGTTTCTAAAACGTTACATTTTGCGTAGACAAATTCATCAACGCCGGCTTCTTTGTAGGTTTTTATATCTTCTTCCGGGTATCCTGCCAGCACTACAATGGGTGGATCTTCGAGATTCGAAATGGCATCTGTTATAGCTGGAACGAGCTCTTTGTATTCTTTGTCCGAGCTGCAAATCACAGCAATATCAGGGTGATGTTTTTTTATGGCACCAATGGCTGCGGCCACATCTTCAAAACCAATAGGATCTTCGATCTGATAGCCGGCACAGCCAAAGAAGTTGGCTGAGAAGCTTGCACGTCCCTTGCGCCATTTCTTGTTGCCCAGCGGTAGATTTAAAACCTTGGGTGTTGATTGATGTCGCTCAGTTGCAAGGCGCAATTCTTCAAATGCTTGTGGACCTCGATAAGGCGCAACCGTTCGATACTGTTGACGACCAAAAGCAAAGAGCTTATCAATCTCATCCGCAATATTCGCTCCCTGTGAAAAGGCCTCAGCTAGATATTCTACAAGATTTTCTGCGTCACTTTCAATTTTAATATTTTCCGATTCGCGCAATGCTGTTGTTTGTTCTGTTTTTCCAATATCGCCGCTCATATTTTCATCAGCGTTGGTGTACTGGTTCGTACCTACAAATGTGCGCCCTCTTTTAGCGATGGCCCGATTGCGCTGTTTTTGTGATGCCTGGATGGCTGATTGCACGGTTCCATTTTCAATAGCTTTGAACAGGCCGCCTTCTGCTTCAACACCCTGAAAAATACTCCAGGCCTTATCAGCAATTTTTTCGGTCAATTTTTCGATGTAATAAGATCCTGCAGCCGGATCTTCTACTTTATTAAAATATGCTTCCTCACTCAGAATGAGCTGCTGGTTACGGGCAATGCGCTGTGAAAACTTATCGGGCTGACGGAAGTGTTCATCAAAAGGTAAAACTGTCAGGGAATCACATCCTCCAATAGTGCCAGACATGCCTTCGGTGGATGTACGCAGCATATTGGTATATGGATCGTAGAGTGTTTTATTCCACCGGGAGGTTTCTCCGTGTATATAAGCGGTATTCTTTTTAGGATCTATGCCATAAGCTTCAATGATATTTTTCCAAAGGAGTCGGGCAGCACGGAATTTGGCAATTTCCAAAAAGTAATTTGATCCGATTGAAAAACTAAAGTTTAGTGCATTGGCTGCATCATTCAGATCAATATCATTTTCAGTGAGTATTGCTAGGTACTCTGATGCAGAAGCCATTGTATAGCCCAATTCCTGTACAATGGTAGCTCCACTATTGTGATAAAATCGCCCGTCGACACCCAACGGCCGAACTAATGGTAGATTCTCTACTGCAATTTGTGTGATCTGACAAATATCACGTTCAATATCTTTTTTGTTTTTCCCGTAGTGGCCGTGTTGCAGCAGGTAGATAAATGGATCGTAATTAAAAGTTCCCTCTACCTTTTTAGGATGGTGGTTTTGGGCTTCATTCCAAAGCATAGCCATCAGGGCGGGTGCAGCCAATCCTACGTCAAAATGCAGGGGCGTATCTTCTAAAGAAATATTATTAAAAAGTGATGAAAAGTCTGATTGACTCTCAATTGGTAATCCCTGGATATCGCCATCCAGCATTCCTTCTGTACGGCGAAGGGTTGTTTGAAATTGCAAGGCATCGGCACCGCGATCGAGTGCCATCCGGGCTGCTTTATTGGCCCGGGAGATATCATGTTCAAAAATAGGTTCGCGTATTTCCCAGCTATTGGCCTCAGTATCAGTATGTGATTTTGGAATCGGTGTTGGTCGGTTGAGGTCAGATAAATCCTCACGCCGGTAAAACGGCAGTGTTTCTACACCTTCACCTGTTTTCCAGCGGAGCTTATCTTTATAATCAGCTCCTTTTAAATCTTGTTTAATAATTTCTTCCCACTCCTCAGTAGAAACAGGAGGAAATTCTTCAAAAAGGGATCGCTTGGTAGAATCGGAGTTGCTCATAGTATGAATTTCGTCTTAGTTATAGCCTCAAAAATAATGAGCTTCGCATTACTTTACTAATGCTCGTTGATAGATGTAACCGGTTTCAATTCAGGGCCGATATTTTGATTCTGAATCGCTATATTAAGATCAAAATTTAGAACCCAATTTAATATTAAGAGGCTATTCCATGGAAAATATAGACCCACAAATGCCCGCGCTTACAACACTAACCGAAGATGAGAAGATGCTGCAGGAGGCGGCGCGTGATTTTGCAGAGAGCGTAATTAAGCCCAAAGTGCATGAGATGGATGAGAAGGCTAAGCTTGACCCCGACCTGATACAGGAGTTTTTTGATATGGGATTGATGGGAATCGAAATTCCTGAAAGTTACAGCGGGGGCGGCGGATCATTTTTTATGTCGATTGTAGCTATTGAGCAGATTTCCCGCGTAGATGCCTCGGCCGGTGTATTTATGGATGTACAGAATACGCTGGTAAACAATGCCTTTCTGAATTTTGGAAGCGATGATATCAAGGAGCGTTATCTACCACAGTTGGCGACTGAAAAGGTGGGCGCTTACTGTCTGTCGGAGGCCGGTTCGGGCAGTGACGCTTTTGCATTGAAGGCTTCAGCCAAGGAGGAAGGTGATCATTATGTGCTGAATGGTTCTAAGATGTGGATTACGAATGCAAATGAGGCAGATATCTTTTTAGTGTTTGCTACGGTAGACCCTGATGCAGGGTATAAGGGTATTACGGCTTTTATTGTGGAGCGGGATTTTGAAGGATTTTCTGTATCCAAGAAAGAAAATAAGTTGGGAATTCGAGCGAGTTCTACGTGCGAAATCTTGCTGGAAGATTGCAAGGTCCCGAAAGAAAATGTATTAGGTGAAGTTGGAAAAGGGTATAAAGTTGCAATGGAAACTTTGAATGAGGGACGAATTGGTATTGGCGCACAGATGATTGGTATTGCCCAGGGGGCACTTGATGCTACGCTGGAGTATACTCAAGAGCGCGAACAGTTTGGACAGTCCATTTCAGACTTCCAGGGTGTACAGTTCCAGCTGGCAAAGATGGCAACAGATATTGAAACGGCGCGATTACTTGTGTATAACGCTGCGCGGATGAAAGAGAATGGCGACAATTTTCTTAAAGAAGCGGCCATGGCCAAGTACCACGGTTCCGAAGTGGCAGAAAATGTAACTTCCCAAGCTGTCGATCTATTTGGTGGATATGGCTATGTGAAAGAGTATCCTGTGGAAAAATACTATCGTGATGCAAAGATCGGCAAGATTTATGAGGGAACGTCCAATATGCAGTTGAATACTATTGCCAAACTTTTGCTGAAGTAACAATAAAATGCCTAAAATTGAATTATTCGTTGGGGAGCAAACGGCTCCCTAAGGTTTTTTCATGACCAGATATATAGGTAATTTATTTTAATGTTGAAGTACTTATAAGCTAAAATTATTTAAGAAAAATGTAATTTATCGGAATGATTGGGATTTGTATTATTGTTGAGAAGTAGTGTTAAGAAAAGGTTGGCACATTTAAAACCCATTATCATCTATTAAACCCGGATTAAGCAAACTTTTAATATGGAATCACCAGACATAAATGCACTCAAAAAATGGTGCAAGGATGAAGAATCATTTGAAAAGGTTAAATCACTTGTAGAAAATATTGTCGATAAAGGCAACGAATTGGAGAAAAGATTGAATCTCCTTGAGTCGGCAATACGCAGTGATTATGATTCCATATTAATTACTGAATTGACTCTCGAGAAACCGGGCCCCCGAATTGTCTATGTTAATGATGGATTTTGCGAGATGACTGGTTACTCCAAAGAGGAGGTTATTGGCAAGACCCCACGCATTCTTCAGGGACCCAAAACCGACCGAGAGGTTTTAGATAAATTAAAGCGCCGACTAAGAGAGGGACAATCCTTTTTTGGACAGGCGGTCAATTACCGCAAAGATGGGTCGGAATTTGTTAACCAGTGGGATATTCATCCACTGACTGACAAAGATGGCAACGTAACACACTGGGTTTCCTATCAGCACGATATAACGGAACGCAAGCGTGCCGAAGAACAACTCGTTGATCAAAAGGTGGAATTTGATGGTCTGCGCGAGGAGTCGAAGCGTACGGTTGTTGATGTTGATGTGCAGGGTAACATCGTGATGGCGAATAAAGCGTTTCGCGAACTTGTTGGCTATGGAAAGAACGATTTAAAACAGGTGAAGATTTGGGATCTGTTTCCTGAACAGTACATGAATTCCTTAAAAGAGCGGTTTGATAAAGAAGATGAGGATACCTATTTCCATGATGAGGAATTTGAAGGTATTATCAATCACAAAAATGGATCTGCTATACAAATAAAAGGGAAGACGTCTATTTTAGATCTTAAAGACCAAAAACTGATCCGCGCTGAGATTGAAAATCTTTCCCTTAAAAAGCGTATCATGAATACGTTGAAACAGCGAAATTTAGATTTTGCACGGGTTGTAAATAAAGCAGCTGAATTTTCATATACAGTTGAGATTAAAGATGAAAAACCCCTTTTTAAATCTATTTCAGAAGAATTTTCTGAAATAACGGGTCTTTCAACTGATACTGTCGTTGGAAAAGCTAATGTCGATAATTTTATCCATCAAGACGATATCGATAAATTTAAAGCTCACCTCCAAAAGGTATTTGAGGGTCAAGACTCTACTTGTGAATATCGCATTAAAAATAAGAACGGTGAATTTATTGAAGTTTTAGACTACGGTAAGCCTGAATGGGATCAGCAGAACGAAGAGGTGGTAAGAGTATGTTGTGCAGTCTCGGTTGATCCGGCCTATGAGCAGTCTAAAGCATGACCTTAAATTCTCTGTAGTTATTTGTATTTTGGTGGTGTTGCAAATAACTATAAACACTAAATAATGGCTGATATTCACGAAATACAACGTCAAATCATTGATGAGTTTAAAGCTCTAAGCGACTGGACTGAACGTTATAAGCATATCATTAAACAGGGTCAAAATTTAGACCCGTTGGATGAAGAGCATAAGATTGAAGAAAATTTAGTACGTGGATGTCAATCTCAGGTGTGGCTGCACACTCGTCTTGAGGATGGAAAAGTTCTCTTTGAAGCTGATAGCGACGCTGCTATTACAAAAGGTCTTGTTGCGTTGATGGTCCGCTTTTATTCCGGTCAAGCGCCCGAAACTATTATAAATACCGATCCCACCTTTATTAAAAAGATTGGCATGGAGCAACACTTGTCACCAACCCGTTCAAATGGATTGGCCTCTATGGTTAAGCAGATGAAAATTTATGCCATGGCTTATAAAACTAAGATACAGAAAGAGCAGGCCAAGGCTTAACCCCTCCCTTTTATTAGGTTCTTTTAATGTCATTCGATTGCTATTTTCGTTTTATTATTCTTTAGTAATAGCATATTTGAAATATTATAAATAGCTGTCATACCGAATGTATTCATTATCGAGTATTAAAAAGTTTGCCTTTGCCAAAGATCTGGTCCAAGACAAGATTGAACAGATTAATAAGACCGGTGTTATTGTAATGCACCATGTGTCGTTCTCTTTGGCGGCAGTAGCTCTTCTGTTCTTAATTGCCTTTCGATTAAATGACTCTATTTCGCTGTCATGGTTTTTTATGAGCATAAGTGTGGCATTTGTGCTTATTCCTGTTTTGGCTCGAAAAGGTTTTGAAAATACGGCCAAATTTCTTCTGTTAGCCTATATAAATGTCTGTATTCTTATACTGAGTTCGGTATTTGGTAAGGAAATGTTAATCCAGGCTTTTTACCTTCCGGCCTGTGGCTTAGCCATTCTCTTATTCGATAAAGATCACCAGCAATTGCGCAACATTGGCATAGGTATGGCTGTATTATGTTATGTTGTGCTCGATTATGTGATATTTGACCAAATCTATCTTACCGCTGATGAAGGGGTCATTTTAAAATGGAGTATTCTGGGAGCAGCATTTATTACGACTTGGCTTACGTTTAATAAATTTTCGGAATCAAAAGAACTGGCTGAGGAAGAAACACAAAAGCTGCTTAAGAAAACGCAATCTCTTAATAAAGAGCTCTTAGAAAAAAAGGAGCAGCTGGAAGAAAATGTCAAGCAACTTGAAAAAGCGAAACGAAAAGCGGAGGAGGGGTCAAAGGCGAAATCTGATTTTCTGTCGACGATGAGTCACGAAATTCGTACCCCCATGAATGCCATTATTGGGATGACTAATTTGCTGGCAAAAGATAATCCCCGGGAAGATCAGGTTGAGCAGCTAGAGATTCTTGATTTCTCAGCTAAAACTTTGCTCTCACTTATTAATGATGTACTTGATTTTTCAAAAATTGAATCAGGTAAAATTGAGTTCGAAAACGTTGCGTTTAATTTAGAGAATTTATTAAACGGTGTGTTAGAGAGTTTTCGTTTCACGGCTGAAAAGAAAGATGTACCTCTGTATCTCGATTTTGATGAAGATTTGCCCGAAACCATTGCCGGAGATCCAAATAGGTTAACGCAGATTTTAAATAACCTTGTCAGCAATGCGGTCAAATTTACTGAAGAAGGAAGCGTTGGGATTATCGTAGAGTTGAAAGAAAGGAGTGATGGTCAGCTAAAAATTCTATTTACTGTTACTGATACCGGTATTGGAATTTCGGAAGATAAGCAGGAAGAGATTTTCAAAAGTTTTACTCAGGAAAGAAGTGAAACGTCTCGTGTTTTTGGCGGAACAGGGTTGGGACTTACCATAAGTAAAAAATTAGTTGATCTGCAAGATGGTACCATTGATTTGGAAAGTGAAAAAGGGAAAGGCAGTACCTTTTATGTAGAACTCCCCTTTAAAACAGAAGAACATGCTGATGAACAGCGTTCCAACTTGCGCAAAAATGAAGACGATATGCCAGAGTCGTTGCGTGGCACAAAAGTGATGTTAGTTGAAGATAATGCCATCAATCAAAAGGTAATGATTCGATTCTTGGAAAAATGGGAGATCGAGGTGATTGTTGCTGAAAATGGAAAACAAGCTGTTGAAAAAATGAAAAAAATGACGTCTATCAATTTGGTATTGATGGATCTACAAATGCCAGAAATGGATGGTTATGAAGCAACACGGAAAATTCGAGAACTTGGAAATAAATATAAATCCACGGTTCCAATCATTGCACTTACCGCCGCAGCCTTAAAGGAGGTTAAAGAGAAAGTCTTTGCCTCGGGCATGAACGACTATTTAACCAAGCCCTTTAATCCTCCGGAACTGCAGAAAAAACTCGAGTTCTATATTTTAGATAAAACGTAGATCACTCTTTTAGCGAAAATCCTACTTTTATAACAACTTGCCACTGTGCAACTGTGTCGCCCTCAATAGAACCACGGGTTTCAATAACTTCAAACCAGCGCATATCATCAACTGTTTTTGAGGCTTTATTTATAGCGTTTTCTACAGCAGTTTCCAGTGACTTATCAGAGGTGCCTGTTAATTCAATCTTTTTATAAGTCGGGTTTTCCATAAAAGTATAATTTAATAGCGATTGATTTGTCTCAATATAATGGGAACGCTCAGCAATAAAAAAAGCGCTACCAATAGGGCAGCGCTTTTTTTAAAAAAATGATATCTAAATGATAATCTTATATAGGAATCACCTCTTGTGCTTGCAGTCCTTTTTCACCTTCCGCAACAGTGAATTCCACTTCTTGGCCTTCTTCTAATTTTTTATAGCCTTCCATTTCAATTTCACTGAAATGAACGAAAATATCTTCTCCTTCTTCTCTGGTTATGAATCCATAACCTTTGCCATTATGGAACCATTTAACAGTTCCTACTTCACGTTCTGCCATGATAAATCTCCGAAATTTTTTACTTCTTGTGCTACTTAAATGTTTAATAACGCCTTGCTAACGCATTAAATGGCGCTTAAGAGCCTAAGTATAGTATATTTTTTTTGGATTACCTACTATATGTAAAATTTAGTTTCTGATTTTTTTGATTTTTTTACAAAATACTTTTAAGGGTCGTAATTTTCTTAAATATGTCAGGACAACAACGTTTATTTGAGCATTATAATCCTATAGAAAAGAGGATGGGGGAAACCTTCTTTGAGGAGCTTCCCATGGAGCCGGGTGTATATTTAATGTATGGACGTTCAGAGGAGTTGTTATATGTGGGTAAGGCAAAAGATCTTAGGAATCGATTGTTCTCTTATCGTCGTGCGAAGATGGGTACCGTTTCAAGAAAAACGATTCGATTGATACGAATGACCCATAATATTACTATCCAAGTTTGTGATTCTGAAAAGGAGGCGCTGTTGTTGGAAAATAAACTTATCCGCAAGCATAAGCCTGAGTTTAATCACGCGAAAAAGAATCCGGAAACGTATTATTTTATTGGTTTAAATCGAAATGAAAAATGTCTTGGCTTCAACCTCGGGATGAATCAGCCCCAAATGGATTATGTATTCGGGGCTTTTAAGGGACACCGCCTGGTACGTAAATCGATGGGTGGAATTATTCGCACGCTCTATATTCTAGAACATGATGTTTCCTCGGTATTTGATTTACCGGGTATGTTAACCCAGAAGCTAACGCCTTTGCAATATGATTTACCGATTGATCAGGAAGGAGATATAATGAACAGCACGTGGGAGAGCTTGTTGGAGTTTTTGAGAGGCCAAAATACACTTTTCATAGATCAGGTTATCAAATTATGCAAAGATCGTGGATTGCTGGAATCATTTGCCGGTTCCATGATTTTAGATGACCTGGATTCGCTGAAGTGGTTTTACAAACGGTGTTCATCCAGAAATTATCAAATTAGCCAACAACTGGAATTGGATTCCACCTTGATACCGCAAGAAAGGTTAGATGATTATCTAATTGAATGGGTTTTTGAAAGAGCCAATGATTAATTAAATAGAGGAGGTTCTAAAAGTAATAGTGTAAATAAAGCAAGTCGGTCTAATGTTTGCTCCAGGAATATTTTTTCATGATAGGCATGTGCTCCTTCACCCACGGCTCCAAGTCCGTCGATAGTGGGTGAATATAAATTAGAAAAGTTACCGTCGGAGGCGCCGCCGGACATTCCCTCCAGTAAATCAAGGTCGAGTTCTTTTCCAAGCTTTTTTGTCATCTCCCAGAGTTTACTGTTAGACTCATTTTTTTCCAGCGGTGGACGATTAATATCTCCGGTTACCGAAAGCTCAACCCCATCAATTTCGGGCTGAAGATTATATAATTCTTCTTTTATTCGTTCCCCGTCTTTCTGTGTTGGTACTCGTACATCTACAACAGCTTTACTTTTTGCGGCAACAACATTAGATCGTTCTCCCCCTTCTATAGTTCCAACATTAACCGTAACGCCATTGGCCGGATCATTTAAGCGAAAGAGTTGTTGAACGATGTGGGAAAGACCCAGAATGGCACTTACCCCTTCTTCAGGAGCCAAACCTGCATGGGAAGGTTTACCATTGATTGATATTTCAAAATCGCCCACACCTTTGCGTCGGGTTTTTATTTTGCCCTCTTTACCCAGTGAAGGTTCAAGTACGAATGTTCGTTCTGCTAATTTAGCTTGCTTAACAATACGTTCTTCGGATTCATGACTCCCGATTTCTTCATCAGAATTAATAAGAAAAATAGGCTGCACTTTAGGGGTTTTATCCAGATGGTGAATAGCCTGCATTCCAAATATCATCATGGCTATTCCTGACTTCATATCATATATCCCGGGTCCAGCTGCGAACTCATCCTCGATGGTGAAAGGCATCTCGTTAAGGGTTCCTATATTCCAAACGGTATCACAATGGCCAAGGATAAGCTGTGTGGGCTTGGAAGAATCAAAATCCTTAGGTTTGCAAAGCAACTGCCCAGCTGTTTTCTCTCCTTCAAAATGTGTGACTGAATAACTGAGGTCTTCAAACTGTTCCGATAAAATTTCCCAGATCATTGAGAATGTTTCTGGTTGATCGGATGGTGTTTCAACTTCAACCAGGGATTGAATGAGAGATAGGAAGTCTGCTTTGTGCTCGCTAACATAGTTACGTATCAGTCGGGCTCTATCGGTCATGATTTAGCGTTTAAACTCTTTTGGAAATGGGAAAACGTTACTCTCTTTAATGACGCTGAATCGATTGGGATGCAAATAGGCTAATAAAGGATTGTTATAGATCAATTGTCCTTCGCCAGCACTATCACTAATTTTTCTACTCATTCTTTTGTTAATTCGGGCAGCAACAATTTCGCCGACAATCAATTCCCATTCTCCAAACTTCCCAAGACATTCTGTTAGTTTACATTCCAATTGAAAATAGGAGTCTTTTACAAAGTATCCTTCAATTTCTTGTGCCGGGGCGGTAGGAATCTGATCGAGTATGGGTTTGGAATCATCATCCTCGCGTTGTGTAGCGGCCAAACTCGAAACCGTAAGTTGACTTGGTTTGGGGTAACTTACCGTAAATACTTTTTCGCGCTGAATATTTCGATAGGTACTTTTTCGTGGGGTTCCAATAAAGCCAAAGTGATTACTGAATCCCAGTGGCATAGCCATGTGCTTGGGGGCAAAATTGTAGTTACCGTCTTCCTCCTTGCTGCCAATTATTATTAAAGAATGTACGGTATAAGCACGACTCCAAATATCTTGTTCAACATCAAGTTCGATCATTTCGCCGTCCTGTTCCTCACTCATAATAATTCCTCGTTCTTATTAATAATATTGGGTTGCCAGCTGTCTGAAAGTTCAAGAATGTCCAACATTTCGAAAAAGACTTCAGGAGGATTTTTAAGCTGTAGTTTTTGACCATTTTGTTGCCATTCATAGAGAAAAATAATTCCTTCTGTATCGATGTACTTGCAGTTGGTTAGGTCAATATCGAGATTTTGTACTTCTTCACCAATATGATTGGTAATCATATTTTTAACCCAAAGGTTGAAACCCCCGTTAATACAGACGGTTAAGGTATCATCTTCTCTATGAATTTCTGGAATACTCATTGGCGATAAAAGATTTAATTTGTTTTCCAAAATCAGAATGAACATCTACAAGGTCAAAATCCAATGGCATGCATATTTTTTGTAAACGTATATAATCTGCTCCCTGATGAAAGTAGGGTGCCAGCCCGCAGTAAATAAATCCAAGCCCTTCGAGTTCTTTAAGTTGAGAGGGAGTGGCTTCGTTTTGGAGCGGCAAATCCAGATAGATTGCATTTAGGGTTTCTTGCTCGAGCAGACTATTTATCATTTCCTGTAGTACCGACTTAAAATCAGGTCCGTATTTGTTAAGTATAATGTGTGCGGTTGAATCTGCATAATTAATCTCAAGATCGGCATCTGATTTTTCGGCCATTGTATAACCATTAGGTTTTTTGGGTGTTATTGGTATGCCTAATTGTTGATAGGATTCGGTAAGTAACTGCTGATACTTAGCAGGCAGATATACATCCTTTGGCTTATTTTCTTGAAGCGGTAATACATCTATGATAACGGAAACAGGTTGTGGATACTGTTCATCAAATCCTTTGAATACTACATTGTTGGTATCCAAAAGCATGAGTCCTGTTGAGGTAAAACCAAACTTATGATTTACACGCTGACTTACCGGATGGTTCGTGACAGCTTTACCGTAAAGCGCTTTAAGGTTATGGCTGCGACCAACTTTAATAAGATGTTCCATCATATTGCTCATAATTCCCTGTTTTCGATAATCAGGAGATACAACAGCTTCCCCTACTTCAGCAATATTAGAATCCTCTTTTGGTAGTATCGCAAAATATCCCAAAGCCTCCCCTTTCTCGCCTCGAGTAATAACGCCCAACTTTTCTTTTCCGATAAGGGTTTGTTCAATTTTTTTAGGGAAATAGAGATCTTCTTTGGTATACGTATATTCATAGGTTCTGTAAATCAACTTGGCAATATCTTCTGCATCAGCGGGAGTTATTTGCTTGATAGAGTATGAGACATCGGCAAGCTTTTTTTCTGGTTCCTTGGGTTTGAGCGACCGCGAAAGCTCCATAAGTTCATCAAGATAATGGGTATCCACTTCTTTTTGGAGTCGAAATTCTTTGCCTTCCCTTCCCCTGTTTATAAATAAGAAATCATCGGTGAACCTGCGTATGATACGCAACCCTGCTCCTTCAAAATCACCTTTATCAAGGGCACTTTCAGGACTGTAGCGATGTTGGTCGGGATCAAAAGGTTCGCCCGCTTCACTAGCAATAAGTTCAATGTCAGAAAGAGTTTGTCGGAAGGTGAGATCAATAAATTTATTTTCACTTTCCGGGTAGGCAAAAAGAATAATATCAGTAATCAGCTCGCTCACGGCAATAGTAAACTTGCTCGCTTCTTGTTTCGTAAGTCCGCTATTTAAACACCAGCTGTAGGTGAAATCACATACTGGGTTAATTGCTTGTTCATCCGACGGTATATGGAGTTGTAAATCCATGGATATCAAGATTTATAGTGATGCTATTTATAACAGGTTGTAATAATATTTAATAATTAATGCAGAATATTGCCAATAAATATACCTCGAAAAATCAGGTATAGACCGAATGCGGCCGCTAGATATGGAATAAATTTATTGATACGCTGGCGCCATTCAAGGCTTACAAAACCGGGAGCCAAAGACATCATCAGCATTGCGGGGATTGTACCTAATCCAAATAATGCCATAAACAAGGTGCCTTGAAGAATTGAACCTGTTGTTACAGAGCCCGCTAATCCTACATAAACAAATCCGCAAGGCAATAATCCGTTTAAGAGTCCAATGGTAAACAATGTGATGGTACCTCCCTTCTTAAACTGTGAGAGCATCAGTTTTTCAAGGCGATTGAATAATGAATTAATACCGGTTTTTTGTTTCCATCCTTCAAGGGATTTGAACTGAAATAGTGCGCCGACAAGAATTAAAATACCCAGAAGTATTGATATTGATTGTTGAAGTCCGGCAAGGGCAATAGAGTGTCCAATCAAACCAAATATGACACCAAGAAATGTGTAAGTAATTACCCGGCCAATATTATAGAGAAGACGTCCCCCGATAAGTGAGATTGTAGAATCATTTTTTCCGGGAAGAGCCAAAGCTATGGGGCCACACATCCCAATACAATGGAAACTACCAAAAAAACCAATTGCCAAGGCAGACCAAATCTCCATAACGTTAGTTTTGAATAATTAGTTAAATTTAAAGCAGTTGTTGGATATGTAATATGTTAACTTTTATTGTTCAGATATATAAATTATTGTTATGTGATTTTACTTTTTATTTTAGCTGTTGTTTGGTGTCTTAATGATTTATTTTTTTGTCAATTTTATAAATTACAGGTTACTTAAGGGAATTTTTATAAATTATTTTATAGTAGATTTTTCTTAGAAACAATGTTGATTGATCTGGGCCTAATAAAAATAGTCAGCCCACGTATTTTTTAACAGGGGACTTAGGGACTACTAAATCCAATCTTTTATATATGTTATTATCAAATGCTTGTGTATATGGTTTGAGAGCTTCAGTTTATTTGGCTGCAGTTTCGGATGATTCTTATGTATCTATAAAAAAAATTAGCAGTGATCTCGATATATCTCACCACTTTTTAACAAAAGTATTACAGAAACTTACCAGTGCAGATATGATGGAGTCTATGAAAGGACCAAAGGGCGGGGTTCGCCTTGTAGACTCTACTGATGACATTACTCTGCTCGAAATTGTTGCAGCTATCGACGGGATGGATATTTTAACCGAATGTGCTTTAGGGTTGCCGGGCTGCGGAACAGAAAAACCCTGTCCGATCCATGATAAATGGGCTGATACACGCGATGAAATTCGAAAAATGCTATCCAGCACCTCATTACAAGATCTTGTTGAGGAAGGTAAGTCTGGTAACTTGCGAATAACAGCTGACGGGAATTTCAGATGGGTCTAGGCTAATTTATTTAAAACGAGAATCGCAGTTATGGGAAGCATAAATGTTACTAAAGCTTCGGGAGAGACTGAATCATATGATGAATCCAAGTTGCGTCGATCTCTAGCAAACGCTGGTGCTAATCAGCAGATAATCGATAAGATAGCTGATGCTATTGATGAGATACTTTATGATGGCATTTCTACCCAAAAAATTTATCGTGAAGCTTTTCGCTTATTAAAAAAGCACTCTAATCGTTCGGCCGGACGGTATAAATTAAAAGAAGCTCTTTTCGAGCTGGGACCTACAGGGTATCCTTTTGAAAAATTTACTGCAGAGTTATTAAACAGGTTGGGATACAGTACCGAGGTGGGACAGATAATCGAGGGGAATTGTGTCTCTCACGAGATTGATGTTATCGCTGAAAAGGGTGATGATTTTTTTATTATAGAGTGCAAATTCCACAACCGAAAAGACCATAAATGTAATGTAAAAGTACCCCTCTATATCCAATCGCGATTTGAGGATGTAAAAAGAAAGTGGAGTCGACAGCCGGGCCACAAAGGAAAGGGACACCATGGTTGGGTAGTAACCAATACCCGTTTTACTGATGATGCGCAGCAATATGGTAAGTGTATAGGGTTAAATCTATTAAGTTGGGATTATCCCAAAAATAATGGACTCAAAGATCTGATAAGCCGGGTGAATTTACATCCAGTTACCTGTTTGTCAACGTTGAAGAGTGATGAGAAGAAAAAACTTTTAGAACAAGATATCGTATTTTGCCAGCAGTTGGCAGAGAATAAAAAGCTGCTAAATAACATGGGTTGGAACAGTCGAAAGGCCGGTGACATTTATCGGGAGGCTAAAGCCGTTGCAAGCTTTAACAACAAATCCAATGAATAAAAAAGTACAGATCCATTTTTTAGGAGGGGCGGGAACCGTTACAGGTTCCAAGTTTTTGCTCAGCTTTCCGCAGAAAAATATTCTTGTGGACTGTGGGATGTTTCAAGGGATCAAAAAACTTCGCGAATTGAACTGGTCCTATCTACCGGTAGATGTTAAAGATATTGATTTGGTGGTATTGACGCACGGTCACATGGACCATACCGGTTTTTTGCCACGGTTAGTTAAGATGGGGTTTAACGGTCCTATCTGGGGAACAGCTCCTACGTTTGATATTACAGAAATTATTCTCAGGGACAGTGCCAAGATCCAGGAAGAAGACGCACGCCGAGCAAATAAAGAGGGATTCACCAAGCATGATCCCGCCAAGCCGTTATATACGGTTAAGGATGCTGAGCGAACCTTGCCTTTGTTCGAAGAACAGAAACGTAACGAGTGGATAACAGTAAGTAATGATATTTTTCTTCGCTTTAGGTATAACGGACATATTCTTGGCGCTACCTTTATAGAAATTGAAGCATATGGCAAAAAATTTGTTTTTTCAGGCGACGTGGGCAGACGGGAGGATCCTTTACTTGATGATCCGCAAAAGCCTGAGAAAGCCGATGTACTATTTTTAGAAAGTACGTATGGAGACCGCTTCCATCCCGATGAAGAAGACAATAAGCTCGAACATATTGTTAATGACACCATCGGTAAAGGCGGCACGCTTATTATCCCCAGTTTTGCGGTTGAACGTGCTCAGCTTTTGATGTATTTGCTTTGGCAATTAAATAAAGCGGGAAAGATTCCCTCAGTGCCTATTATTTTAGATAGTCCGATGGGGGCAGATGTCTTGAAGCTTTTCAATAAGCACTACGACTGGCATAAATTGAGCCGAGAGGAATGTAAGTCTATGTGTGAGCAAGTACGAATCGTACAATCCTTTAAAGAAACTTGGGAGATTATTGATGAAGATCAGCCTAAAATTATTATTGCAGGCAGTGGTATGGTTGGCGGTGGTCGGGTACTAACCTATTTACAGCAGTACCTTGATCGTCCGGAGACAACAGTAATGCTTGCCGGTTATCAGGCTGAAGGTACTCGCGGGCGACAGCTTCTGGAAGGGTGTGAGGAGATTAAGTTTTTCGGGAAATATCATACTGTAAAAGCCAGAATCGAATATCTTGAGAGTCTATCGGCACATGCAGATCAGCGAGAACTCATAGATTGGCTTGATGGTATTACTGAGTTACCTGAAAAAGTTTTTCTGATCCATGGTGAACCCCAGGCACTCGATATGATGAGAGTAAAGCTCAAGGATGAAAAAGGATGGAAAGCTGATATTCCCGCACTATTTGAGATTCAAGAGGTTGCCCTGTGAGCTTTTGGCTTATTGGAATCCTGAACTGCCGAAGCCGAAAATCTTCATACTCCTTTCAAAGTATAAAAGTACCTTTATCCGCAATATACAATTCCCGACTATTTTAACTATTTCATTCTTATGATTTTTATCCATAATGAAGGTATTACTGATCCACATCTAAATCTTGCGCTGGAAGAGTATGCGCTCCGGAGTTTCGATTACGACCATGATTATCTGTTATTCTACATAAATGAGCCATCTATCATCATTGGTCGGAATCAGAACACCCTTGAGGAGATCAATCACGAATATGTGGAGGACAAAGGAATTCATGTAGTCCGGCGAATATCGGGCGGTGGAGCCGTATATCATGATACCGGCAACCTGAACTTCAGTTTTATTACAGACTACGATAAGAAGAGTCTAAATAACTTTGAAAAATTTACGGCCCCGATTGTACGCGTCCTAAACACCATGGGGGTTGATGCCGAGCTTAGCGGTCGTAATGATCTTCAGGTCGATGGTCGGAAGATTTCAGGTAATGCACAGTTTTCGAGCGTAGATCGTATGTTTAGCCACGGTACTCTGTTGTTTGACAGTGATCTGGGTGAAGTGACGAATGCGTTGGATGTCAAGATGAGCAAAATCGAATCAAAAGGACATAAGTCAGTCCGCAGTCGTGTTGCAAATATAAGTGAGTTTATGGAAGACTCAATGGAAACGGCTACATTTCGACAAAAGCTGTTGGAAGGGTTGTATGAGGATCGCGATGAATTTCAGAGGTATCACTTGACGGAATCTGAATGGAAAGAAGTACATAACCTCAAGGATGAAAAGTACGGCCAGTGGGACTGGAATTTCGGAAAGTCTCCTGATTTTAATATACAGCGAACAAGGCGATTTGATGCCGGAGAAATTGATCTGCGATTAGATGTAGCCGATGGTCATATCGATAATATTAAAATTTACGGCGATTTCTTTGGCAGCGAGCCTGTAGATCAGCTCGAAAATTATTTGGAGGGTGTGAGGTATGATAGAACAGAAATTGAAAACCGTATTGAGCCCTTGAATATAGAGCAATATTTTGGAGCAGTACCTAAACCCGAGTTTATTGAATTGGTATACGGCGCGGATGAATAATTAAATTCAGATAGCCACATGGAATATATTTTTAAAGATTTGACCGTGGTCGAACTCGCGGGAGTGCTTGCCGGTCCTGCCGTTGGAAATTTCTTCTCCGAGCTTGGAGCAAAAGTCGTCAAGGTTGAGAATAAACGAAGCGGCGGCGATGTTACCCGCCAGTGGCGTCAGCCAGGTGAATCAACTGAAGGACCGTCGGCCTATTTTTCATCTGTCAACTGGAATAAGGATTCCCTGTTCTTAGATCTG
>CAYNKF010000004.1:0-17481 GCA_964397705.1 uncultured Balneolaceae bacterium
CAGCTGATGTTAATGGAGCACCATTTTGTATTACGCCTCCGTAGAGATTAGTTAACTGACTATCATCAGAAGAATAAACCGTTACTCCACGGTATCCGTCGTCATTTTGCCGCGGTGACAATTCAATGCGGCCGTTAAATGGCGTAGTGTATGACTCATCAGCGAACATGGTATCGACAGGTGCTTCGTAGTGTGTCATCTCTCCATTGGTAGGTATTCCGTCTTCAAAATGTAGAACGGGAGCATCTCCGGTTTGCCCTGCATTATCAGCTGTTTCAGTGTAAGTGTAGGAAACAATATCAGCAGTTGGATCAATGGAAGATTTGTGCTGCATATCCCAGGCACCGGTAGAGATTATTACAAGTCCGGTCATGGTACAGATAATCAGCGTATCGATAAAAGGTTCAAGCAGCGCAACCACTCCTTCGCGAACAGGTTAGTCTGTTTTGGCTGCAGAGTGAGCGATAGGAGCTGATCCCTGACCGGCTTCGTTTGAAAATAAACCTCGTTGTACACCGTAGCTCAATGTAAATATTAAAGCTCCCGAACCAACACCTAAAGCCCCGGCTGTTGGATTAAAGGCATTACTGACAATAGTTACAAATGAAGGGATTACAGCATCATAGTTAATTAAAAGAATTACAAGCGCACCCAAGACATAGAGAATACCCATAAATGGAACCAGGCGGGATGTTACTTTTCCAATCCGTTTTATACCGCCAAGAACTACAGCTGCGACTAAACTGGCTGTAATAAGTCCTGTTATCCAAACGGGAATCTGAAAATCTGTTTTCATTACATCAGCGACCGTATTTGCCTGTACGGCATTACCGGTAAGAAACGCACAAATTGCCGCTGTGATTGCAAATGAGACTGCAAGCCATTTCCAGTTTTCCCCAAGACCTCTTTCAATATAATACATGGGGCCGCCCGATACACTTCCATCGGGATTGGTACCGCGATACTCTTGAGCCAGTGTTACCTCGGTAAATTTGATTGCCATTCCAAATAATGCCGTTACCCACATCCAGAATAATGCGCCCGGGCCACCATAGTGTATTGCAAGTGCTACACCGGCAATGTTACCAATACCCACCGTTGCAGACAAAGCGGTAGTGAGGGCTTGAAAGTGATTAATGTCGCCCTCGTCTTCAGGATCATCATAAAAGCCGGTTACTACTTTAAGTCCGTGACCGAACCTGCGAATTTGAATAAAGCCTAAACGTACTGTTATGTAGATTCCAAAGGCCAATAATATAACCACCATGGCTGGCATGGCTTCGGGCGTATTCCAGATGAGATCTACAAGCCAGCTAATAATTTGATCAAATGTTTCCATGTGTAAATAAATATTCTTGGGTTATTTTTGAGAAACAATCAAGCGGAAGGTATAAAAAGATTTTCGAATTTTTTAAGTTTAATTAATAATCTGCTATGACAAACCATTAAAAAACGTTAAAATAATATATGTGAGTGCAATAGCCATAGTTGATTAATGTGCTTATATTTAGATTATTCAACGGTTAGTTAATAGTGATTATAAAAAAGGGTGACGATCTATGACAAAAGCAGACATTGTTGATGTAATTGCATCTTCAACAGGACTTACAAAGGTTGAAACCGAGGCTGTTGTGAACGGTTTCATGGAAACCGTTATTGATGCGATGAAACGCAACGAACATATAGAGTTAAGAGGATTCGGGACTTTTAAAGTAGTAAAGCGAGCCCAACGTGTAGCTCGTAATCCCAAAACAAACGAAGAAGTGATTGTGCCGGAGCAATATGTGCCTGTGCTGAAAATGTCTAAAGACTTCAAAGAGGCCGTTAATGAATCGGTTATGGAAGAAGAGGAAGGATAGAAAGTTATTTATTTGGGACTAGTTTTTAGGTTTTATTATAGGAATATCTGTATGTTAACTGATTAATATTATGTCCTGAATGCCAATGGCGTCAATGAATTAAAAATTGAGGTGATTATTATGCCAAGCGGAAAAAAAAGAAAACGATCAAAAATTGCTAAGCATAAGCGCAAAAAACGACTGCGCAAGAATCGACACAAAAAGAAGTAGTGTTAACATAATATATTGTGAAAAGCCTTCAGTTTGCCTGAAGGCTTTTTTATTTAATCAAGTTGTAATACTTAAATCAAGCAGCCTGTGATTCCAGCGTTTGATCTGCAATGCGTAATACACGATTAGCTTTTACCAGTAGT
The DNA here is from genome assembly GCA_964397705.1 of uncultured Balneolaceae bacterium. Lineage (GTDB taxonomy): Bacteria > Bacteroidota > Rhodothermia > Balneolales > Balneolaceae > Fodinibius. Next base: position 2,213 of record CAYNKF010000004.1, read on the forward strand.
TCTTGCAGGCAACGACTTACAAAATCATGCACATCGTTAAGACTGTTCATATCTTCAAGTGTGTATTGAAAGTAGGATATCAGGTTTACGGCAGACAGATATTTACCGCTTTCAGATCCTTCAACCTCAACATGCCAGCGCGTGATGATATCATCATCGGAAAGTAGTTCGTTTACTTCCTTGCTTATTTGCTCCATCCACTGGCTTGCCTCTTCTAACCGGTGGTGGCCGTTATGGGCTGCTAATGAAGAATGGGGAGCTTTTTCATCAAATAACCAAGTAATTTCAATATCGATAGCTGGCGAAATGGATGTACTAACCATTTTATCTTCCTGCAAAAAGGGATGTTCTTCCATCCCTTGCAATTGTTTTGCTAACACTGTTTCCCGGAACCGATCCCAGTCGAAATTTATAGATAATGCTTTGAGAAAATCGGACTTTGGCTTTAGATCAAATTCAATTTCCAGTCCCGTTGCATTTATTCTATCTTCATTCCAAGTGCGAAAGGTGTTAACAGTGAATTCTCTCTTGTTTAAGTCACTTTCTATCCGGTTTACTACAGAGTTGAATATCGGATATGTCATTATTTCAACCTATTAAGTTCAAAAGTTTACGTTTCAGAACGTCTCTTTAAAGCATGAACAACTTTTACACGCTAATATATTTAAACCGAGAGATAAAAGAAAAAATTGAACATGCATTTTTTAGTTTTGCGATTTCTCCCCACAAAGACGTACTCCATATATATATTGATCGGGACGGAGAAACTTCGCGGCTGATATTTAGTGCAAATCCGAGAGAGACAGCCCTGTTTCTGGATTTTTATCGCCCACCCAAAAAAAACAATGTAATTGATTTTTTTGGGTCTCTTGAAGGCGAAAAGATTATTAAGATAAAATTGGCGGATAAAGATCGGTTAATATCTATTTATTTTGCAAATGGGCAGCATCTTTTGTTTAAACTTTTCAGTGGAAATCCCAATGTCTTTTTGGTGGAGGATGATATAATCATTGATGCTTTTAAGAATCCCGATGAAGTAAGGGGAGAAGCTCCCCCCAAACCGGAAGCTCCCACATTTTTGGACGAAGTAAGTCCCCGCCGATCTGCTAAAAACCAGATTACCGAGGTCAATCCGCTTCTGCCACGTAACTTGTTGCCGTATCTAATTGAAGAACACGATGTTGATGAAATGTCGCCGGAAGAAGTAAAAGAATTCACCAATGAGATTACTCAGGCTTTATTGGATGATCCCCATCCACGGGTATTGAAAACGGGTGATTTTTGCCTGTGGTCAAAAGAGTGGTTGGATAGTCCCAGCGAAAAGGAATGTGGCGAGATTAATGATTGTGTCGCTTTTGCTTATAAAAATGCGGTGCATCTGCGGCGTCTTCATGAAAAGAAGGAGGATATTCTTCAGTTTTTAGAGCGAAGTAAATCTCAAAAAGAAAGTATGATTACCCAGCTGCAACAGGCTGAGAAAAGCTTGGAACGGGCTGAGGAGTATGAGAAGTACGGTCACTTGCTGATGGCACATGCCCATGAACAGGTTACAGAGGGAACAACGGAAATTACAATCGAAGATTTTTATGAGGATAACCAGGAAATTACAATTCCGTTGAAAGAGAATAAATCTATAGCTGATAATGCCGAGTACTATTATGAGAAGTCGAAAGATGCCAAGAAATCGTATCAAAATGCCAGAAAGCGTTTGCCTAGCATAAAAAAAGAACTTGAACAGGTTAAGGAGCTGTTAGATGAAATAGAAGAAATCAATCACTTACCTGATCTGGATAGCTGGGTGAAAGATAATAAACAAAAGCTCGAAGACTTCGGTTTTGGCAGTGGCGATGATAAACAGGCAACATCGCCTTTTCGGAAATTCAAAGAAGGAAAGTTTGAGATCTGGATTGGTAAAAGTGCCAAAAGTAACGATCAGCTTACCAGTCATGCCCATAAAGAGGATATTTGGCTCCATGCCCGGGGCGTGGGAGGGTCACATGTCGTTATTCGAATGGGTAATAGAAAGGATTATCCTCCGCAACACGTTCTGTTGAAAGCAGCCAGCTATGCGGCGTATTTTTCCAAGGCGCGCGGTATGAAATCTGCCCCCGTCATGTATACGAAGGTAAAGTATGTCCGCAAGCCCAAAGGGGCCGCTCCGGGAGCAGTCGTAATAGAACGTGATGAACAAGTAGAAATGGTACCACCAATGAAACCTCAAAGTATGTAAGCATGATTTCGAATCTACCTGATCGTATTTTTCTATGCGGATTTATGGGTGCCGGAAAATCGGTTATTGGTCAAAAAGTAGCCGAGAAGTTGGAAGTATCGTTTTTAGACCTGGATGATAGAATTGAAGAGGAAACTGGACAATCGATCTCGGAAATTTTTGAAGAATCCGGTGAATCAGCGTTTCGGGTTGCTGAACGACGAGCGTTGTTGGAGGTAATCAGAACGTTTAACGGCGTGGTATCGCTTGGGGGAGGAAGTTTGCAAAATCAGCATATGGTTGACCACGTGAAATTAAACGGATTGCTTATTTTTATAGAAACGCCGATTTCTGTTATCTTAAACCGCATATCAACAGATAAAAATCGGCCGCTACTTTTAAATAAACAGGGAAATCCCAAAAGTAAAAAGCAGCTGAAAAATGAATTATCGGCTTTATATGAAGAAAGGCTTCCATTTTATGAGCAAGCAGTTATTCAAATAAAAAACGACGGCAAGAAAAGTATTGGGGATATCGTAGAGAAATTATTGAAAAAGATTAGAAACCATGTCGAATATTATAGACGTTAGCATTTCCCTGGATCAGGAGTACCAAATTGCCATTGGTCAGCAGTTGCAACAATCTTTCAAAGCGTATTGCAGGGCTCATTACAATCAAAATAAGATTTTTGTTCTAATTGATGAGAACGTAAACCATTTGCATAGCGACAAGGTGGCAAAGCTGGTCAGTGATTTCAAAGATATTCACCTCATAGAAATTCCGGAGGGGGAATCCTCAAAGTCAGTTCAGGACTGGACCAACATTACAAATACGATATTAGATATAGGGATCGAGCGATCAACGCCAATTTTAGGTGTTGGGGGTGGGGTAACCGGTGATCTGGCAGGATTTGTTGCTGCCACTGTATTGCGGGGTGTGCCGCTTATTCATATGCCAACCACCTTACTGGCGATGGTGGATAGCTCAATCGGTGGTAAAACGGGGGTAAATCATGCTATAGGCAAGAACCTGGTAGGCAGTTTTTATCAGCCCGATGCTGTGTTTTCGGATATCTCATTTTTGGAAACACTCGAACAAAAGGAATGGGTTACAGGGATGGCAGAAATATTGAAATATGCTGCTATCCGAAACCCCGAACTATTTGAAGTGATGGAAGAGTTGATCCATCAGCCGTTAACACCAAAGAAACGCTGGGTTGAGGTTGTTGAAGAAAGTGCTCGCATTAAAGCTGAGATTGTACAGGAAGATACACTTGAGGCGGGTAAGCGAGCCTATTTGAATTTTGGCCACACTTTTGGTCATGCACTTGAAAAGATAGCAGGCTTTGGTAAAATAACCCATGGGGAGGCCGTTTTTGTAGGGATGATTGCGGCCTGTCACTTTTCGCAAGAATTGGGACATCCCGTAAGTGATGCACGTTTTTCACCATTTCTATCGTTGTATAAAAAACAGATGACTCCATTGACGATAGATACCGGAGAACTTTTAGAAGCAATGAAATCCGATAAAAAAGTAAAAGATAATACTATTCGTTTAGTATTGTTGAATGAATGGGGATCACCGTATCTTTACAGTTGTAAAGATAACTCAATGCTCAAAAATAGCTGGAGCTACACTCTGGATAAATTTAATACATAAAGATTGATCGTACGTGTTTTATCGATGGCTACATAAAAGCTGGAAATATTTCTGGAGGATAGTTTTTGTACTATTGCTTATTGCTGTTGTCCTTTCGGGTATTATCATTGGTATTTTACAGCTTGATTTGACCAAAAACTATCTGGCGAACCGTATTGAGCAACAAATAGAAGAAACATATAAAGCAGAACTCAACGTTGGGGACATTGATGGTTTTCTGCCTTTTCAAATGAATTTATATGATGTCGTTTTACTACGCGATAATGAGACCTCCGGAGATACGTTGATATCCGTTCAACGGGTTGACAGTGAAATTGATGTTTGGGGACTTCTTCAAAATAAGCTGACAATTGTCGGTTTTTCTTTGCAGTCACCCAAGGTTAATCTCCAATCGGATGAAAACGGAAAACTGATATTGCTTGAACGTAGACCGGATGCTCAAAAGCGGCAGCGCTTGGATGGTGAACCCTGGCTGAGTAGAGTTGAAATTCTTGCTCCTAGTGTAAGTGTCGAAAATGGTAATGTTCATCTGGAATCGGAATCTGGTGATCATCAAATTGGAAATTTACCGTCCTCATTTTCTCTAACGAATATCAATGCTTCGCTTTTTGTGGACTGGAGCGAAATGCAGCGTTATTTGGATATTGAATCGTTTTTTGCCGAGCCCGAAAATTTACAGGTCGACAATATTTCAGCATCAGGACAGCTTTATAACGACCACCGTTTCCTGGAGTTTAATTCATTTTATTTAACATTAGGCAGTTCACGATTTGTTTTTAATGGTGAAGTTGATGGGGTTAATCTTTTAGAGTCCAATGTGACGGAACAATTGAAGGCAGCTCAGTATGATTTGGATGTGCGTTCCAATGACATCGATTTACAGGATATAGCTGATTTTACAACGTTTACTCCGGATCTTGAAAAATCTCTAAGCATTGATTTTAGGACTGAGGGATCTGCTGATTCCTTATGGATAGATCGTGCGGTGCTGGGTATAGGGGAAAGTTTTGTTAATTTAAATGGTCTCGTTAAAAATATACTCGATCGCCAAAACTTGTCCTATGAGTTACGTTTTGAAGGATTGAACCTCAGAAATGAAGACCTTGCCCAGTTATTAGATTCGCTGGCTATTCCCAACAACGAAGAACTACAAAGTTTGGCAATTTCTGGTCAGGCCAGAGGCGGACTACAACAGGTTAATAGTGATTTTTCGCTTTCGAGCACCCTTGGTTCTCTTGAAATTGAGGGGGAGACACAGTTTGTGGAACCCTATAATTATAAGGGGACATTAATTGGCAGGGAGTTAGATATAGCTCCCTTTTTTGCTGAGCGTGTAGATACTACTGCTCTAAATTTTGATGCCAGCCTGGAAGGAAAAGGTTTTAGCCTAGATAACGCAGCTAATGATTTGAGTGCGACATTTACTAATAGTAGAGTAGGTTCTCACCGGTTTGATCGGTTGGATCTATCTTCAAATCTGAATAATAAGGTTTGGAATCAGGAGTATGAATATGCTAATGAAAATGAATTTTTGCAGGGCTCTTCATCAATAAACTTAAATGCTGAAGATCGAACACTAGCCATTAAAGGAAATGCGGGAAATATAAACCTGGCTCATTTTTTCTCAGAAAATAAGGTGGCACAGACCGCACTGAATTTTGACTACAGTGTGGAGCTCCGTGGATTTGATCCCGAACGCCTGCAGGGCAAAGCGAATCTTGATGTAGCTCCATCAGTGATCGGTGGCGATACTGTGCGTGCTCATCAATTATATATGGATTTAAATTCGCCGGATGTTTCAACCCGACAGTTTCGACTTACAAGCTCACTTCTTGATATCAATATTCGTGGAGAAGTGTCTCCCTCCGATATAGTTTCACAGACAAGGTTCTGGAGCTCCTACCTCAAAAACAGGTTTGAATCTGAAATACTGATGAAACAACCCATTGGTACTTATACTTTAAATAGTTCGCCACAAGATAAAAATGTGGTTGTGGATGGAAATTTGCAGACAAAAGATTTGGGGTTACTAAAAAAGTATCTACCTCAATTCCCTACTCTTTATGCTGATTCAGATGTTTCCTTTAACGTGAATACAGATGGAACACGACTTCTTTTATCAGCTGAAATGACCTCTGATACTTTGTCTTACAATAATTTTAGTTTTCAGGATGCCACCACACAATTTACAGCCAGCTTCAGGAGTGATCGTACGCTTAGTGAATTTTCATCAGTTGACTGGGAAGCCAATATTTCGAAAATCAAGACCGAATCAGTCGATTTAGATTCTACTGTGTTCGATCTTTCCGTAAAAAAAGATTCAGTTTATTTTACACAGCATGTAGGATCCATATCAGACGATGCACAATTTGATATGACTCTGAAATCTAATGTTTCAGATTCGGTAATTGCTGTATCAGTAGAAGAATTCTTTGTGGGTAATGAGTTATATGCATGGGTAAACGAGTATACCCCACAAGTACGTTATTACCGAAACGGGGAAGTGGATTTTAATCAATTCAGTTTTCAGAATCGGAATGAATATTTTAGCCTGCAGGGCAGGTTAAGTACCAACAGAAGTGATTCTCTGACATATACGTTGCGTGACATAAACCTGCAGCGAATTTCGGATCTTATTAAAGGTAGAATTGATTTTGCCGGAATATTAAACGGCACATTGGTTACAAAATCACTTACGAGTCAGCCTACTATTCAGGGTGATCTGGATTTGAATAGATTTCGAATGAATGACCGTATAATTGGCGATGTGCGTTTTGACAGCAAGTATAATCCCAAACAAAAACGGTTTGATACTCGTATTGATATTCTAACTGACAGTACGAAATACGAGGACTATCTTGAATCAAATGATGGGGTAGGGCAGGACATACGATTGGATGGATATTTTGTAACACCGAATCCAGAAGTTCGCCAAGACACGGTATATCATTTTGATGCAAATTTTGATCAAGTTGATCTATGGTTCTTGGCGGTAATTGCTGATAATGTTTTTGCTGAGGTAGAGGGACAGGCAACAGGATCGGGTTATATTACCGGCAATTTAGAGGATTATGATTTCGGTTCTCAATTTAATACCCAGAATGTATTTGCCCGGCCAGAGTTTTTAAATACCAACTACTTTTTGAGTGGGCCGGTACAGTTTAATAAAAGTGAAGGAGTGATTCTTGATTCACTCAGTGTTATGGATACCAAAGGTGGTACGGGGACCATCTGGGGAACTGTGGATCTTAATGACTTTGATCCCATTACTTATCTTGATCTCTCATTGGATATGAATCGTTTGCAGTTTCTTAATAATAAGATGGATCCGGATGTGCCATTTTATGGCAATGTATCGGGTACGGGGCTTGTCAGGCTTTCAGGTTCCAATACTGATATGTACATGCGTACGGAAAATCCCGTGCAGGTTTCCAGCAATTCCGAAGTTTCCATTCCGCTGCTTGAGGAGACTGAGCTGCAAGAAAGTGGTAAATTTATCCGGTTTGTTGATTCTTTTGATGAGGTGTATAAAAAGTCAAAACCTGCTGTTGAACGCGTCGATCAGGAATCAGAAAGGACGGAGGAGGCATTAGAGCAAGCCCTCGAAGAGATGACATTTATGGAGCGTTTTGATTTGGATCTTCGCTTTAATGCATCGGAAAATTTAAGTGTTAATCTTATTTTTGATCCTGTCATAGGGGATGTGCTTACCGCACAGGGAACCGGCCAACTTCGTATCACTATGCAGGACCAAGACGTACAAATGTTTGGACAATACAATATAAATGGTGGTAATTATCAGTTTGTAACAGGTGAAATTATTAGTCGTCGTCTTGAGTTGGAGTCCGGAGGTACAATCATCTGGGAAGGTCCCCCAGATAATGCCCGACTGGATATTAGCGCGGTTTACAATGCGCGGCCCAATGTCTCAACATTGCTAAGCGAGGATGGGTTAAGCGATCAAAATGAAAATGGGAGTCAACAGGTACCGGTAGATCTTATCGTAGAAATTAACGGAACGCTTAATAGTGTTGAAAATAATTACTATTTTAGGCTCCCTTCTACGATGGAGCTTTCCTCAAATTCAACTTTGCAATATACAATCAATCAAATCAACCGAGACGAGCAGCAAAAATTGCTGCAAGCCACCAGTATACTTTTTACAGGGCAGTTTATCCCCACACAAGGGATGGGGAGCGGAACGGCTACGTTAAGTCAGAATTTGACGCGTGGATCTACCTATGTTAATCCGTTCTTGTCCAACCAGGTGAGTTCGCTACTGTCTAATCAAATAAATACGTTACTAAATAGTGATGTAAGTCGGCTGGATATTGATTTTAATTTAAATGCTTATAATGAAGTAGACTTGGGTATTGCTTTGCGATTATATAACGATCGGTTGATTTTCCGTCGTGAAGGACAAATAACTGGAAGTGGATCACAAAGTACACCGGGCGATCGTATTGGCGATCTAAATGCCACATATCGTATTAGAAAAGGATTATCATTGACGGCATTTCACCGACAAGATCAGGTCTTGGGTAATCTGCAATCAAGTCCCCAAGCCGGTGATGTAACACCATACATAGATGGGTTAGGGATTGAATCGCAAGTTCAGTTTAATACCTGGCGCGAATTATTAAATAGAATTAAGAGAATCTTTGGTTTGAATAAAGATTCCGAAAACAGTGAATAGTAAATTTGTGTTGCACAAATATGAGCAACACATGAATGAAATAAGAATTTTTATAACGTTTTACTCAAATAATTAATGAAGAAAAGTAAGAAAGAAACATTTGAAGATATTATTCTCGATATTCTGCAGAACAATCCGGAGGCACATCTGCCTTTTGATGTCTTGCAGAATATTTTGCAAGTAGAGAACAAGAAAGATAATCAGCGGCTTAAAGATGCCATTAATAGTCTGTACGACCGTAATTTAATTGTTAAACGGAAGGGAGGGGCTATACAGCTTTCACCCAATGGCAGTGACAGTGAAAAGAAAGATCGGAATGTCGTAGTAGGGAAAATGGATATCAGCCGCCGAGGTACTGGGTATTTGATTGCGGAAGGATTTGATGAGGATATCCGTGTGCCATCTAAGCATCTTGGTACTGCCTTGCAGGATGACACTGTTAAAGTAAAGCTCTTGGGAAAAAAAGGCAGGAAAAGTCGTCAGGAAGGAAAGGTTGTTGAAGTTGTAGAACGAGGCCGAAGTATCTTTGTGGGGATACTTAAAAAACAGGGTAAACAGAATTATATAATTGAACCCGATGAAAAATCGGCCCATACCGATTTCTTTGTGCTACCCAATAATATTGGGGAAGCTCAACCCGGTGAAAAGGTAGTTTTTGAACTGGTAGACTGGGTACATCCAAAATCATTGCCTGAAGCGAGTATCGTGGAAGTACTTGGGGAAGAGGGAACGAATGACGCCAACGTGCTTTCAATATTGGCAGAAAATCAAATTAAGGCCGGATTCCCCGGAGAAGTTGAAGAATATGCAGAGGATATAAATCGGGAAATTACGGGGAAGGAAATTGAGCGCCGTCGCGATATGCGAGATGAGGTTGTGCTTACAATTGATCCAGAGACGGCTAAAGACTTTGATGACGGATTGAGTATTAAAATGCTGGAAAATGGAAATTATTATCTGGGCGTGCACATTGCCGATGTAAGTCATTATATGCCGCGAAATACCGTGCTAGATGATGAAGCTGAACATCGTGCAACCAGCGTATACTTGGTGGATCGAGTTATTCCTATGCTGCCAGAAGTTTTGAGCAATGATGTCTGTAGTTTGAATCCGCAAGAGGACAAACTGGCTTTTAGTTGCTTTATGGAAATTGCTCCCAATGGCAAGTTGGTAAACTATTCTATTGAGGAAACCGTTATTCACTCCAATAAGCGTTTTACCTACGAACAGGCCCAAGAAATTATCGACGGTAAGAAAAGTGAGTATTCTCAACAGATTCAGACGGCTGCAAAATTAGCGCACGTATTGCTGGATAAGCGATTTCGCGAGGGAAGTATTAATTTTGAAACGCCTGAGCCCAAATTTGTGCTGGATGAAAACGGTAAGCCGATCGATGTAAAACTTAAAGAACGCTTATTTGCACACCGGTTGATCGAAGAATGTATGTTGATGGCAAACCGGACAGTAGCAAAATATATCGAGGATATTCGTAAGCAATCGAATAAGGAGAAGTCAAAAGATCTGTATCCGTTTTTATATCGAATCCATGACCAACCGGACCTTGATAAGCTCAAGAATATTGAGGAAAATGTGAAACCGATCGGCATCAACTTCCATATTGATAGTCCGACAGTAAGTTCAAAAGCAATAAATGTTTTATTAGAACAAATTGAGGATACTTCACTGGAATTGACCATTAATGACTTGATGCTTCGCGCAATGTCGAAAGCAGAATACAGTCCCGACAATATTGGTCACTTTGGGCTGGGGTTTGAAAATTATGCACACTTTACCAGTCCTATTCGACGTTATCCTGATGTGCTAGTGCATCGTTTATTAAAAAACTACCTTGCAGGAAAACCCAGTTATTCGCATAATGAACTTAAACAGCTGGGATCGCATTGTAGTGATAGAGAACGTGCTGCTATAGAGGCCGAACGAGATTCTGTTAAGTTAAAGCAGGTTGAATACCTGAGTGAGCACTTGGGAGAAGATTTTGATGGTGTTATTAGTGGCGTCATGGATGGTGGTATTTTTGTTGACTTAAAAGATATTCACTGTGAAGGAATGGTTCGTGTAAGTGATCTTGATGATGATTATTATGAATACGATGAAAAGCAGCATTGTCTGATTGGTAGAAATCATGGAAAAAAATACCAATTGGGGAAAGAAATTCGTGTTAAAGTCGTTAGAACAGATATAAAGGCACGACAAATAGATTTAAAACTGGTAGATGACGGTAGTTAATTAAATGCGTATCCATATATGAAATTATCTCAACTTCTTCGGCAATTTCTTGTAGCGTTATTTCTCACCGCTTTTGTCGGTGGGTTAATGCAGGAGGCTCAGGCCCAATACTTTTCTTTTGGGAAAAACAGGGTGCAGTATAACGACTTCGATTGGCGTTATGTACAGTCAGAGCATTTTGACATATACTACTACCAGACAAAGAACTATGATCTGGCTAATTTTACAGCCTATTCGATGGAGTCTGCCTACAGGCAGTTGAGTGAGGATTTCGATCATGAAATTGCTGATCGTATACAGGTTATCATTTATGATTCTCATAATGATTTTTCCCAGACCAATGTAGTACCGTTACCTGTTGATGCTGAAGGAATTGGCGGGGTAACAGATGCGTATAAAAACCGGATCACCATGCCCTTTGACGGGAGTTATGCCAAATTCAGAAGCACACTCCACCATGAGCTTGTACATGGCGTTATGAATGACATGTTTTATGGTGGTAATGTACAATCACGCTTAAGTGGTAATGCACTTCAAATACCTTTGTGGTACAGTGAAGGTATCTCTGAGTTTACCTCACTTGGTTGGGATACCAATACCGATATGTGGATTCGTGATGCGACTATTAATAATTATCTTCCCCCCATTCCACGCCTGGGCGGTTATTTTGCCTATAGAGGGGGACAATCGGTTTGGAATTACATTGCCCAAGAATATGGACGTCCCAAGATTACTGAGATTATGCAAACACTGCATAATCAGCGAAATCTGGAAGTGACGATAAATAGAACCCTTGGTTTGAGTTTAGAAGAACTGTCAGAACGGTGGCAGGACTTTTATCGAAAGCGGTATCTTCCGGAAGTTGCCAACAGAGAGGATATAACATCCTTTGGCGACTTATTAACCGAACGTGACAAAGCAGGGACCTATAATACGAGTCCGGCAGTATCACCGCAGGGTGACAAAGTTGCAATGATTACGAATGAGCGCGGCTATTTTGATGTGGTTGTAATTAGTGCCATTACTGGGGAGAAAATTAAAACCGTGATCAAAGGAGAGGATAATCTAAATTTTGAAGAGCTTAATATTCTCAACCCGAATTTAACATGGTCACCAGACGGACAAAAAATTGCGTTGTCCAGTAAGTCCAAGGGATCTGATAACTTAGCTATTGTTGACTACAAAACAGGAAAAGTAAGAATGATTAGGTTTCCCAAGTTAGATGCAATTGGCTCTGTTGATTGGTCGCCCGATGGCAATAAAATTGCCTTTGATGGGAATATTGGACCTAACCAGGATATTTACGTATACAATTTACAAACGCAGGAATTTAACAACGTAACCAACGATGTTTTCTCGGATTACGAGCCAGCTTGGGCCGAAGACTCTGAGACGCTTTATTTTGTATCGCATCGAGGTAACCAAGTACGCTTAAATAATGTGCAGAATACCTCACGTTTGTTGATAGACGATGACTTGTATTCATCTGATATTTATTCAGTAAAGATCGGTTCATCAACAGCGCAACGACTTACTAAGACTCCGAATTGGGATGAAACCCAGCCTGCAACCAGCCGGGATGGTAAGCTTTTCTATATTTCTGATGAAAACGGTATTCCTAATATTTATTTAATGGATCTTCAGGATCGTACCTCATCACCGGTCACTGACCTGCAGACTGGCGTTATGCAGATGTCCATTAGTGCTGATGCCAGTCGCTTGGCGGTGAACTCTATCAACGAAGGCTACTTGGATATTTTTATGATTCAATCGCCATTGAGTCGAGTCAAAGACCGGCCTCTGGAACCTAATGAGTGGGCTAAGCGAAGGGCAGAAGAATCTAAAGCTGATCGTGTGCCTGCTACCAAATACGCTCGGGAAATGTTAATGACTCAACCGGTTGACTCAACAAGTCTGACGGATGCTGTTGCTTCTAAAATAGATGCTGAACCCAAAGAAGCCTATGTAGACACCAATACTACTCAACCGGCAGATACTGCCCGCGAGGATACCACCAACGAAGAGCAACAAGATGATAGTTTTGATTTCCGGAATTATGTATTCGATTCCTCAATAGAAGAAGACACAGCTTTCGTTGCTGAATATATGGATGAGGCAAAATTCAATCTCGAGGGCAATCAAACTGACGATGGTCGGTATATTCCTAGAGAATATCGATTGCGTTTCAGTACCGATATTATTTATGCCGGAGGTAATTTTTCAACCTCCTATGGAACGTACGGTATCACACAAATTCGTTTCAGCGATTTGCTGGGGAACCATCAGATAGCTTTTGGTTCAAACCTAAACCTTGATTTGCGAAACAGTACATACTTTTTGCAGTATGCCTACCTGGAAAACAGGGCTGACTGGCAATTTACGTTCTTCCATAATGCCAGTAACTTTCAGGATTTTTCTGGTCAGCTTTATCGATTTCGCTCCTATGGCGGTGGTATAAATATGCGATACCCGATTGATAAATTCCGCCGTATTGATGTGGGGCTTTCGGGGATTGGAATAGCACAAGACTATAGCATCGCTTATGCAGATACCAGTCAAAATGAGACGACGGCCTTTGCATATCCCCAAATAATTTATACTAGCGATAAAACACTGCGGGGATTTACAGCACCTAGAGGAGGATCACGTTTTTCCTTAAGTCTCACAGGGAGTCCCCCGATCACTAATGAAACCTTGCAATTTGCATCAATACTCGGGGATTATCGAAAGTACTTTAATTTGGGATCGGGATACACCGTAGCTTTTCGTGGTTCGGGGGCAGCTTCGTTTGGTCGAGATTCACAGACATTCTTTATGGGAGGTATGCTGGGATGGATAAATTCTAAATATTCGGGACGTAGTATTCCAACAGATCGGTTCGGAGATACATTTTTTACGTTACCGGCGCTTCCGCTCAGGGGCCATCCATATAATGCCATCTATGGAGATAGGTTTACTCTGGCTAATGCAGAGTTTCGATTCCCGTTATTTGCCGCGATTTTACCCGGTCCTATACCAATATTACCGCTTTATAATCTAAACGGTGTTGCTTTCTTCGATGCCGGCATGGCCTGGGGACAGGATATAGTGTTTGAGTATTATCGGCAAAGCATAAACCAGCAATTTTCGCGCGAAAGCATTGTACTCAACGAGTCAGATCTTGACTTTAGAGTTAGCGAAAGATCCCAGCGTCAAATCAATACCGGTAATGGTGCTTTTAACGTACCGGTGAATGAAGGTGACATTTTAATGGGAGCCGGATTTGGTTTGCGTACTATAGTCTTTGGGTTTCCACTTCGTTATGATGTAGGCTGGCCGTACTATCGTGATGGCTTTGGAAGTGATCCCATCCACTATATTACGATTGGCCTAGACTTTTAGGAGAACTTGTCAGCCTGATGATACCATCCATCAGGCTGAATTTCACTTCTTCATTAGCTATAAAAATTTGCTTGGTTCAGACACTTATTACTTTATAATGCGATCTACTTTTAAGAGCCGATCAAAATTTTGATCTGGATCGTTAAAATAAATAAAGGTAAAATACTCCTGTTTGGCTGATATAAATCCTTGATCTAAGGCAAGATCATCCACCTGATTATCTTGTAGAATTACATACTTGTAAGCGTATACGCCCTGTTTAATTAGGGCTCTTCCCGTCCACATCTGTTTATCGGCATCAAAACTCATCCGATTCCCTTCATTGATTTTCCAGTTGTTGAAATGGCCTACGAGATAGATATCTGATGAAGGCTGAACACTTTCATCGGTTTGTAGCCTGAATTCCACTTGTGCATAATTGCTATTACGATCATCATCAGGAATTCCATTGGTGACAGCTGCTTCGGACCAATTGGGATTGGTATCTAGGTTTTGAACATCCCGCCGCAAAATAATTTTGGGCGGTGTAACCCCCGGCTGATATTCCAAAATCTGTTGGCTGTCAATGTCAAAATTTCGGAGATCGAGATGTTTGAATTCGTAATTTCCAATAAAGGCACTATTAGGTTCGATGTGTCCCCTTAGCTGGCCCGGTGTAATGGTATCCAGAAATTCGACTTGTTTGGTTCGACCCCAGAATTGGTTCTGTACAAAGGACATAGATAAATCAAATTGGGGATATTCTACAAAGTCAGGATAACTGTAAGTGCTAAAAAGCTGATCCAGAGGACGCCCATCGTTGCGCTGCGCAAAAAGCTGCTCTACCGTTGTTTTTATTTGTCCAGTATCTTCGGTCACAAAAAAGGGCATTGAAAACAGCAGGCTATTGTTCTTTGCTGAATATACGTTAATGAGATAATTTCCACTTACGGCGGGCTTCAGTTCATTATTCGGAAAAGGAAATTCTACATGGTGATAGGAGGGACGCTGTCCAAAACTGATATTGGAAGATTGGACCATAGTTTCTGAAAAGCTTTCCAGATAGGTATTTGGGCCGATTCCACTTCGATTCCACTT
>CAYNKF010000004.1:17491-21207 GCA_964397705.1 uncultured Balneolaceae bacterium
GATCTACTGTTACTCGAAATTGTCGACTTTGAGTCCCCAAATAATCAAAGGAAAGAAACAACTTTTGAGAGGAGTTCAATTCGATAATGGGAGCTTGCCCCGGCTGACCTTTTGGATGAAACTGGATACTTTGAATATTATTGGGCGGTAATTTCTGTTCACCAAGGGCTAAGGCTCCTTCCAAATGATTTTCTGACGGCGAAGACGGTTGTTCTTCGTAGGAGCCCGAGGTGGTAGCACATCCCACAAGAATGAATGTCAGTAGAATGGGAAAAATGTTACTGTAAAAAAGTGCCTTTAAATACAAAACGGGCGGGACCTTCAAGTTTAATATTACTATATGATTTTGATTCGGGATCAAATGAAAAGTGCACCGATAATGTACCACCTTTGGTTTTAACCGAATATTTTTGGGTTGAACTACGCCCATCTTGCAGATGATGCCACACAAGAGCAGAGGCTATAGCTCCTGTCCCACATGCAAGGGTTAAATTTTCTACTCCTCGTTCGTAGGTTTGGAGTTTAAGCGATGTGGAATCAGTACCACAGATAAAGTTAACGTTCGTTCCTTTGGGCTCAAAGTGCTTATGGTAACGAATCTGGCTTCCTTCTGCGAGAAGGTGGTCTTCACGGCTTAATTCCTCATTGGTGACCTTTTTCACTACATGTTCGGTACCGGTATGGATGGCATACAAAGGTTCACCGTCAATTGTTTTTTCATTGATTGATGCTTCCATCGGAAAGCGAATAGCAACCGAATCAGAATCCAAAACAATAGCTTCATAGACATTATTATGCACATTAAATTGATGCTGTTTATCGAATTCCAGCGAGTGAGCAAACAGTGCCATACAGCGAGCACCATTGCCGCACATGCCGGCGTCGCTGCCATCAGGATTTCGGTAAAACATTGTATAGTCGATATTGTCGTGTTCCGGGGGGAACAAGGCTAAAATACCGTCAGAACCAACCCCAAATTTTCGGGCACACATACTGGGAGCAAGTGAAATAAGCTCATCCTTTGTAAAAGATTTAGATCGATTATCAATGACGACAAAGTCGTTGCCTGCCGCCTGCATCTTTGTGAATGGTATGTCGGGGGTTGGTGTATCCATTATTCAGAGAAAGCGGGTAAGTGTTTCCAGGAATCTTGTTTATTGATGATGGGTTCATTGCCACGCATCAAACTTGAGAATTTAAAGGCCAGGGATGTAAAAATAAGTTTTGGTTGTACATTTCGGTAGACCATCGGCTTACATTCATTAACCTGTTCGATCATATCCTCAAGCCTGGCATTGGTCATAGTGTCACAGAACTTTTTGATGACATCAATTTGGTCAGCATTGGTAATTAATTCTTTATTTTGCGTTGATTGATAAACGAGTAAATCGCGTAGGAAAACTTCCATGACATTCAGGATAGCAATTTGGCCCTCGAGATTCTCCTGACTCTGCCAATCTTGAGCTGTTTGCGTAATATTAACAGCATCCTGTGAATAGGAGTATCGCAGATATTCAATAATTGCTTCGCGCGTACTTTTGAGGGTATCAACATCAAAAAATCGGGTCATAGCATAATTGCCGCCCGAAACGCGGGCCAGATATGCAGCTTCATTTTCGTCTACACCATCTTGCTCAATAAGAGCCTGTTCAATCTGTTTTGTCTTTAGCGGTGATAGCTGAATGTGTTGACAGCGCGAAATGATTGTAGGTAACAAGGCTTCCGTATTATCGGTTGTGAGCAGGAAGATGAGATCTTCTGCCGGCTCTTCAAGCAGTTTCAAAAAAGAGTTGGCTGCTTCTTTTTTCATGCTTTCTATACCGGTCATAATTATAACCGTTTTTCGACCCTCGTTTGGTTTATAATAGGCAGCGGGGCGAATTTCTTCCCTGAAATAATCGATGGGATAAAAAGCGCGTTTATTCTTGGTACTTTCTTCATTGGTCAGCGACGGACGAAGACTGAAGTCTACAATTTCGTACGGATCTTCGCGCAGGAGTTCCAGTCGTTCCCGCAATTCTTCAACTGATACATCGGTAGGGACCGGCAAAAATACGTGGATATCAGGATGTGTAAACCATGATGATTTTTTTGAAAAAGCTTGATCTCCCAAATCAGTTAGATGATCAACGCCGTTTATGAGTTCTGCAAAAGCAAGAGCAAAGGCAGTTTTGCCAATACCGGGAGGCCCAGAAAAGAGGTAGGAGTGGCTGATACGGCCCGAGTGGATGATACGATTGATTTGTTCTCGGGCAAAATCTTGTCCAACGAGACGGCGATCACCAAAATTAAATGTTAGGTCTTTATAGTCGATCATGATGTTTATTCTTCAAAAATGTAATCAAAAAGTAAAATTCCTGCTGTTATTGTTACCCCGGCATATCCCACTAGGGCCCAAAAGTCATTGAGATAGTTATCGGTAAATCCATCAATAAGTGCCGCTTTGGTCGTTCGAACGAGAATCAGAATCAAAGGGAAAAGTAACGGTATACTAAGGACTGAAAATATTGCCCCTTTTCGATCGGCCTGTGAGACAATAGCGCCAAGCATGGTAGATACGCCGGATAATCCTGCAGTTCCAAATAAGAGCACTAAAATAAATGCGAGCAGATCGGCGATAGGCATACCCAACAGAAATATATAAAGTAAAAATGTAACTAGATTTACGGTGAGCGTGAATAGGAAGTTATAGCACAATTTTCCAACAAAAACTTCAGAGGCATTGCTATGGATGCGGAGCAAATCAAAGGTTTTGCGGTCGGTTTCCATCACAAAAGAACGCGAGAGGCTCGATAGTGCAGCGAAGAGTATGACAATCCATACAAGAGCACTTTTGGGCGTAGGGGCCAGTTGTTCAGCATTAAGAGCAAACAAAATAAGCAACAGTGCAGCACCTACGAACGCCAGAACGGTATTAATGGCATACCTTGAGCGAAGTTCTGTTTGTAAATCCTTGGCTAATACTGCCGAAATTCCTTGTAAAAAATCCATCAGCAAAGTTTACAAAATTTGCTCCCAACAATTAAACCGAAATGCAAAATTTGGAATCATAAATTGGTGAAGTAATTAAGTTGTAACAGATGAAAAACGATGAGTATATTTGAACTGCAAATGAAATACATAATTTAGATTTATTCGCATGAATATTTTCAGCTTATTAAACGAGAAAACTGTGTTACCAAATCTGAAAGCCGAAAATAAAGCTGAGATATTGGATAAAATGATATCTTCATTGGAAGATATGGTACCTAATGGAGAAATTGAGGAAATAAGGGAAGCTGTGTTTGAACGCGAACGTATTATGTCTACAGGCGTTGGTAAAGGATTGGCAATCCCGCACGGCAAAGCATCAGGAATTACACAAACTTATGCAGCGTTTGCTATTTTAAAAGAACCGGTTGATTATGAAGCGATCGATAGTGAGCCCGTGAATATGGTTTTTTTGTTGGTTGGGCCACAATCCAGCAATAACTTGCATATCAAAATGCTGAGCCGTATCTCAAGGCTTATGAATAATACCGAATTTAGGGAACGACTTCGTAACTGTTCTACAGCCGACGAAATTATTGAGGCCTTTAAAAAAGAAGAGCATGTTGCGCTGAATGGCTAAAACTTGTACAAAGCAATAAAGCTTGGATTTATGTCTCAAAAAAAATCTATTTGTCTGGGGACTGGGGCGCTCCTTATACTACTATTTTCAGTCAGTACACTACAGG
>CAYNKF010000005.1:0-20920 GCA_964397705.1 uncultured Balneolaceae bacterium
GGGGATGAATAACCAATGCTCTAAATGTAATGGAATTTATTTAGAACCTTTTTGTATAGCTTTTTCTGTTATCCTCAAAACCGCTTAACTTAAGCGAGTTAAACTACTCTTATTAATAACAGTGAATACAGCGTGAAAAAAGAAGACCAAGAGCTTTTTGATCAATTAAAAAAATTGGATACTGAGCAGCGGAATCCAAATACTAATAAAATAGATGTCGCTGATTCGCTGGAGATAGCTCGTCTTATTAATGCTGAGGATAAAAAAGTTGCTGATGAGGTTGAAAAGAAGCTTCCGCAAATTGCGGAGGCTATTGATTTGGTGAAGAAAGCCTTTGAGCAGGGCGGTCGCTTGATTTACGTGGGGGCTGGTACCAGTGGACGCTTAGGAATTCTTGACGCGGCCGAATGTCCACCCACGTTTGGTTCGGATCCGGAGCAGGTTACAGGACTTATTGCCGGAGGCAAAGAAGCAGTATTTGAAGCCCAAGAGGGGGCAGAAGATTTTGAATCTAATGGGCGTAAAGCCTTGCAGGAGATAGATCTAACATCAGTCGATATTGTATGTGGACTGGCTGCAAGCGGACGTACGCCTTATGTGCATGGAGCCATAAAAGAAGCTACGGAAAAAGGATGCAACACTATTTTTGTGACGACTGTGCCGGGATCTCAGATTTCTCTCGATGTAGATGTTCTGATCGATATTACGGTAGGCCCGGAAGCTATTATGGGTAGTACCCGTATGAAAAGTGCTACCGCCCAAAAAATGGTGCTTAATATGATAACTACAGGAGCAAATATTCGGAGTGGCAAGGTTTATGAAAATGTGATGGTTGATCTACAGCTCTCCAATCAAAAGTTACATGAGCGTTCGAAACGAATTGTCATGATGTTCACTGATCTTGATTATAAAGAAACAGAAAAGCTGTTGCATTCGGCTGACGGGCATGTTAAAACTGCATTGGTTATGGCATTGGCAGAACTGAATAAAAAGAAAGCTGAAAAGAAATTAGAAGATCATAGTGGTTTCATTCGTAAGGCGTTGGAAGACATAACAACATGACTGGGATGATTTATTATTCATAACACATCAAAAGGTGTCCCTAAACGTTTATTACGTTCAATCCCATTTGCAGTAATTGCAAATAGTGCAATGATAAATTGAATGATACCCCACTGTTTGTTCGTTAATACAAAAACTTCAACATTCAAAATTAGTTTAGATATCCGGTAATATAAATTTGACTGATCTTAAAAAATATACTGAAGACAGTAATAACGGATATCAGATTCGTGTCTTAACGGCCATAGCTATTGTCGAATTAATGACAATCGCCATATTTAATCTTTGGCCTGTTAGCGACTCAACTTCAACGGGTCAAAAAATAGATTTTTCAGATGATGCTATAGCTCTTGAGGATGTTGTGCGTACTGAACAGCAAAATAGCCCGCCTCCTCCGCCCAAACCACAAATTCCAATACCTGAACCTACTGATGAGGTGATTGAAGAAGATCCTATTGAGCTGGACGATTTAAATGTTAGTGAATATTCTGATTCCCTCTCTGTCGAAATGGTGGGCAGCGAAGGGGATGCTGACGAGCCAGTATCAAGCCCACAGGTAGCTCCACAGGTGATCCATATTGTGGAGCCGACGGTTCCCGAGGCTGCCAAAGAAGCAGATATTAAAGCTGAAATATGGGTAAATTTTTTAGTGAATACCGAAGGTAAGGTTGAAGAGGCTAGTATTACTGAGATTGTATTGTATGATCAAGAGTCGGGAGAAAGAAAGAGGGTTGATCGTATAGACTATGGACTTACAGAAGCTACACTCACCGCTGCTTTACAGTGGAGATTTCGTCCGGCCCGAAATAAAGGGCAACCGGTGAAAGCCTACTCAAGGCAAATCTTCACTTTTGGATTTTAACGTTGAAATCAGAGAAAAATTAGCCTATATTTGCGACTCTTTATTGGAGAGGTGGCCGAGCGGTCGAAGGCGCACGCTTGGAAAGCGTGTGTGCGTCTAGCGCGTACCGAGGGTTCGAATCCCTCCCTCTCCGCTCATCGATGTGAAGGCTTTGTTGGATAGGCTCTTAAAAGCTTGTCGGACAAAGCCTTTTCGTTTTTTTATGGATATTTTTATTCTCTTAGCATTAATTAATAGTGAGAAGATAAAAAAAATTTTTGGTTTACCTTTATCATTCCTGATTTTACCAGAGAGACTCTCTGTGAGTTAAACTTCATTGTTTAGTGTCACAATGTTGTGAGTTGAGGTTTCTAATTTAATTAAGATGACACTTAAAAATATATCATTAAACAGACGGTTAGGAAAGATGAAGAATTCGCTTCCCTTTATACTTGTAATAACATTAGCATTTGCCTGTTGGTCCTGCGAACGTCCCAAATCTCCAGATTTCAAGGTTAAAAATCAGTTTGAAATTCCACTGACGATGGAAAAAACGTATCAATTCCTGGGAACTGATGATGCTCTTATCGATACTACCGAAGAAGATTTTGAAAATATATTCGAAACCGGAGAAGAAGGATTGGTAAGAATCGTTAAAGAACAGGATTTTATTTTTAGTGATCTGAATAGTGCGATTCCTGAAGTAAATGTATCTCCCGAGATTGTGAATATAACAGTTCCCCCCTTTATGGGATCGCAAACTGTTACTGCAAACGGGAATTTAAACATTGATAATAGTAGTTTTGAGTTTCGAGATGCCAGCGATTTCGTTGAAATGGATAGCGGTGTTTTCAACGTAGATATTACTAACGGTACCGATGTTTCTTTCGATTTGGAAATATCTTTTCCTGATGTTACCGATCCCAACCAATCCTCTTTGGTTATAACTATTGATGATATTTCTCCCGGTGAAATTATCTCGAATTCTTACGATTTAACGGAGCACCGGATTTATGCCGGAACGGATAACGCAATTGATTATCAGATTTCAGTATCAACAAATAGCTCTTCTGTGCAAGGCGGTGAGATTTCAACCGAAGTGGGATTTGACAATTTAGGCATTAGTAGGGCAGAGGGATATATCGTACCCAAAAATATATTGCTTAATGAAGATGCAACCGGTGATGGTGAGCTGGATGTATTTAACGAAGAGGAAGCAGAGGTTATTGATGTCGATGGGATAAGTAATATTTCCGATCATGTTTCTGATCTTACTTTTTCTAATCCAATTTTAAATACTCTGTATAATTCTAATTTGGGAGTAAATACAACAGTTTATGCTGTAATTGTTGGGACTAAATCGAATGGTGACTCGATTTACTTGAATGGAGATGAAAACTCGGAATATAACGTAACTGCTTCAGAAATACCGGATGCCCTTATGGTTAATGGGGCTCAAGCAACCGAAGAGCAAGTGATAAAATTTTCTTTAGATGTCGTAGATAATCCAAGTTCATCTCAGGGAGAACAAGGATCCAATGAGTTTAGTGCCGGAAATGCCAATACACCGGAATTCTTTAGTAACCTTCCTACTAGTATTCGTTTTGTCGGAGTGGCAGAGGTTAATGCAGCCGAAGAAACGGGAACGGTGGTGAAACCGGTTATTTTCGAACCCTCATTCGGGGTAGAAATACCGTTTAATTTTTCGGCTGATAATGCCACTTATCAAGATACGGTAGATGCTAACTTCGAAGATATTCCCGAGGAGGATGAAGATCGAAAGCTTTCGGATGCAACAATCACTATTGATTATATGAATGGACTGCCGCTTGATATGAGCTTGAATGTGATCATGCTGAATTGGAATGGGAAAAAGATTACCTCGAAAAGTGATATTGCAATCAATGGAGCTTCAACAAATCAGGATGGTTTTGCTTCTGATGCTGCACGAGGTGAATATGAGATTAGTTTTTCTGAGAGTGAGATGAGTGAATTACATCGCACGAAAGCAGTGGTTATGGATATCACTATTAACACGCCCCAGCAACAGTCGGTGAGTTTAAGAGAGGACGATGCGGTTACTTTCAAAGTGAAAGTGAAAGCTGGCATAACCTCGACAGTTAACTAAAGGGAAAAGGGATTAGATCATGAATTTTTTAAAGCAATTAGCATTATTTCTTATAGCAGCAGGATTTCTATTGGGATGGGTATCAACAGCTCAGGCACAATCGGGTCATTATTCCGCCCAGAGTTTAGGATTGGGTGGCTCCGGCACAGCCTATATTGATACGTATCATGCAAATTTTGTTAATCCTGCTAACCTCATGCTTAATGCTGATACGAAACCTTCAACTTCTATTGGCATTTTGGGCGGTGTCTCGGCAATGGCTGGGGGACCACTGATGAACGTTTCTGTATATAATAAGCACTTTACCTCAGGTGATGTTGTTGGTCCCGAAGCACTCGATGAATGGTTTGGTACAGCAATGGGGAATAGTAAGACAATGGGTATGGAGGTTGATGTAATACCACTCGCAGGAGCATGGAGGGGCAAAAACATGGCGTTCAGCCTTGCCTTTAGAAATAGAGCCCTTATATCTGGATCGATGACCAGAGGATTTTCTGAAGTGCTGCTTACCGGCATAAGCCAAGAGCGTTTTTCTGAGCCTGAACCCGTTAATTTTAGTAGCAATGGTGTTGCCTTTAGTGAACTCTCGGCTGGGTTTTCTTATCAGCTGTTAGAAATCCCGACTCTTTTGGGGATCGGTGAGAATATTAAAGTGTTTGCAGGAGTAGCGCCAAAGTATCTTATAGCTCATTACACTTCGAGCATTGATTTCAATTCTACTTTGCAAGTCACTGATAGTGAGGTAATACACGATTTTGCTTACACATTTACTTCAGTGGGAGAATTGACCAATCAATTTGAGGATTACTATCAAGCCCGGCAAGATCCCAGCTTTGATGGAGAAATTGGTGATTTTGTAGATCCGGATGGTGCAAGTTTTACTGAGACACAGGGTTCAGGTCTTGGCGTTGATATAGGCGGTACTATAGAAATGGATTTGGCCGGACCTCTGAAAGGAGCTTTTGCTTGGATCGATGGAGAAAAAAAATTTCGGGTTGGTCTTTCTATAACAGATATCGGAAGTATTACCTATGACAGTAATGCCGGTCAATTTTCGGCAGATGAAACGTTTACCTGGGATGGCATTGATATCGAAGATGGGCTGTCGGATAACTTCGCCGATAGTGTACGTCAAGAAATCTATCAAAATTATGAACCATCTGACAATAAGGAAGTTACTGAAAAACTTCCCACAAAGCTCAATTTTGGAGCCCAGTTACAAGCTGGAAAACTTGCCTTTGCCTTAGATTTGCAGAAAGGGTTATATGAATCCGGTATGAATAGTCCTCGTTTGACTTTTGGGTTGGGAGCAGAATATAAACTGTTTAATATTATTCCGCTACGAGTAGGGTACCGAACAGGAGGGCTAACTTCTTCAAGCATAACCTTTGGAACGGGAATAGAGCTGCGCAATTTCGAATTTACTGTAGCCGGGTTAACGGTGCCCAATTCCGAAAACAGAGGCTCGGGTATGGGAGGTGCCTGGAGCGGTCTGGCAATTCGATTTTAAGATACACGAGGTCTTTTTAATTAAACCTTTTTATATCTATTTCGGGATAAAGAGGCGTACTTTTGGTAAGATGGCTGGCATAATGCTGTGCAAGAAACTTTCCATATAGCAGTCCTTTTGAGCCAAGTCCTGAAAATAAATGAAGGTTGGTATAGGCAGGATGTAATCCTAAAATAGGTTTGTAATTGGGAGTAGATGTTCGAACACCGGCCCATTGGTTAATGAGTTTAGATTGCTCTTCAAGCTGAGGTAGCGTACGCCGCAATCGTTTTCTAAGATATGATTCTCCCTCTGCATCTGGATTTAAATGAGTAAAATCATGTTCGTAGGTACTGCCCTGTATAAACGAATCTTCTTCACCTAAATTTGCAATATATCCCAGGCTCGAAATTGAGTGAGAGAAAGAAAGAGAGCTGTGTTCTTTTTTAAATTTGGCTACTTGCCCCTTTATTAGTTCGAGTGGGATCCAGTCCCAAAAAGGAGAGGTGGCAATAGAATGTCCCGTTGCAAAAACCAGATGATTAGCTTTTATCGTCTTCTGTTCGAGTTCAAGAATCCAATGATCATCTTCTGGGATGGGATAAGGAGATTCTCCGCAAATTATGTCGATGCCGGCACTTTCTAAATAATCGGCGTAGGACTTTATATACAATCCAATATCCACAGTTAAACCAATGGGCAGCCAAAGTCCCCCGCCTACACACTTTATCCCCGGATGAATTTCCTGGATTTCCTCCTTGCTCTTCCATTGGCACCAACCATCGGGCCAAATAGTGTTTGTGTATTGCTCCCGCATTTTTTTTACCATCTTCTCCATAAGGGCAGGGCGAAGCAATCCGGTATTTTGGTAAAAGTTAGTATCAGAATAGGATTGTACTTTTTCGAGATTGGCGGCGATAGCCTCATAGCACGGTTCCGCTTTCCATACCTTTTTGGCTCTTCGGCCCGTTGCGGGATTAACTAAGCCCCCGGGAGTTCCTGAGGCTCCTGACCCGATAGCGTTCTTTTCAACAATAATGCAGCTTACATCATGTTCGGATAAAGCATCAGCCAGTGAAAGTCCCGCAATTCCGGCTCCGAGAATACAATAATCTGTTTGATGGGGCATACTCAGGTGAGTAATTCGGTTGAACTAACTTTCTGGGCTCCTTTTTTAAGCATCTCATCCCAGGCCTGATCCACTGAACCCTCAATATCAATTCCCTTTACGGCATCTTCTACTACAAAGACGTTAAAGCCTTCTTTGATGCCATCAATGACGGACCATTTTACGCAAAAATCGGTTGCTAATCCTACCGCATATAGAGTATCGATATCCCGGTCCTTCAGGTATCCTGAAAGTCCGGTAGTAGTACTGTTATCGTTTTCATAGAATGCTGAATAGGAATCAATTTCTTTACGAAATCCTTTGCGAATGATTAGTTGAGATCGATGGGTCTCAAGGTCAGGATGGAAGTCAGATCCACGGCTGTTTTGCACACAGTGATCGGGCCATAGAACTTGTTTCCCATAGGGCATTTCGATGGTTTCAAATGGTTTTTTATCCCTATGAGAAGAAGCAAAAGAAGAATGTCCCTCAGGGTGCCAATCTTGGGTTTGTATAACAACATCAAAGTGTTCAGAGAGTCTGTTAATAGCTGGTATAATCTTATCACCGTTTGGAACTTCTAATGCACCGTCAGGACAGAAATCATTCTGAACATCAACAATCAAAAGAGCTTTCATAATACAATCGTTACCTTTAGTTCTTCATTTTTTGAGTTAAATCGTCACGTAAATCCATTAATTTTTTGCTTATCCCCACTTTATAAATATGTGGATTGTCAAAGCGCTTATGCTCCGGAATTAATTTTGTCAGTCTCTCTTTGGCGTATGAAGCGCTTTCTTTTGGAGTGGGAATATCAATCATCAACTCACCATCTTGCATTACCTTACTGAGCAGATACTCAGCGTTAAAGCTTGTAACAGTGGAGTGTTTAGCAGGATAGTGGGGATGATAAATTGTTTCAACATTTTCCTCGTGCTCGAGAACAATACCATCACCATAAAAAGTGCCGTCATCACCGCTATAACGAATAACTTTCTTTCGTCCCGGAAGCGTAATTTTTTCAATATTTTCAGAGATTTTTAGTTTTGGCTCGTTATTGACGGACGCCAGTTTATAGACGCCATCCAAAGCCGGACTGTCTTGCCCGGTGACAAGACGAGTTCCCACTCCAAAAAGATTAATTGGGGCATCTTGGCTTATCAAACTTTTTATAAGCCGTTCATCAAGTTGATTGGATGCTGCTATTTCAACGTATTCCAACCCGGCCTCATCAAGCTGCTTACGTGCCTGACGAGAAAAATATGCCAAGTCACCGCTATCTAAACGAATACCTTTTAGTTTATGCCCCTTTTTCTCTAATTCTTTACCCACTTTGATTGCGTTGGGTACGCCACTGTTAAGAGTATCATAGGTATCGACCAGTAGAATACAATCATCAGGATAATATTCAGCATATTCGCGAAATGCAGTGAGTTCACCATCAAACGATTGTATCCACGAGTGTGCCATAGTACCACTGGCTGGGATATTATCCCGGTAAGAACTGAATACGTTCGAGGTAGCCTCAACGCCCCCGATGTAGGCCGCTTTACTCGCTTGGATACCCCCAAAACCTTGGGCTCGTCGCAATCCAAAATCGAGTACCTTCCGATCACCGGCAGCATATTTCATCCGTGAAGCTTTTGTAGCAATCAGCGACTCGAAGTTCAGAATATTTAACAGGAGGGTCTCTAATATTTGAGCTTCTATTATGTTGCCCTCTATGCGGACAATAGGTTCAGTAGGGAACACAATTTCTCCTTCTTTCGCAGCAAAAATATCTGCTGATAATTCAAAATTGCGTAAGTAATCAAGAAACTCTTTCCGAAATCCTTCTTTTGCCAGATATGCAATTTCATCTTCATGAAAGCGGAAGTCTTGCAAAGTTTTGAGAAGATCTCCAAGACCTGCAAAAATAACATAACCTCCACTAAAGGGGAGTTCACGAAAGAAGTAGTCAAAGGTAGCTTCTTCATCTTGTCGTCCTGCTAAGAAATAACCTTGAGCCATTGTTAGCTCATAATAATCAGTATATAGCGCTGGGCGCCCCAGTAATGTTGAATGGTCGGATTGGACTAAATTCATAATATATTTCGTGTTATAAATTAAAACCATCGAAAGATAATCATTACAATATAGAAGCTGTAACTATTTTGGTGATTAACAAGTTATGATTAGATAGAAATGTGAATGACTGATTTTGGATGAAAAAAAGCTGTTTTTATATCTGTAAAGGTGGTTATAATTTGTATCTTTGCACCGAATTTTTACTAATTGTGAGAACTGATATTCGTGAATTATAATAGCGATTGGATCATTGGTATATTGGTTTTAGTGGGGGTTTGTCTAGCAAGTTGTGCCACGCCCACATCACCTACTGGTGGTCCGGCTGATGAAAAGGGGCCAGAAATTATTCGTACAGAGCCTGAAACGGGCACTACTAATTTCGAAGGACAAAGTATTACGCTTCATTTTTCTGAATTTGTGGAGCGATCTTCGCTCAATAAGGCCATTGTTATCGAGCCTGATATTGGTATTTCATATAGTATTGACTGGGGACGGAAATCTGCTGAAGTGGAGTTCGAGAGCCAAATCCCTGATTCAACTACACTTATTCTAACTATTGGGACTGACTTAAAGGATACGAATAATAACGGAATGTCTTCTCCCCAAAAGATTGCCGTATCCACAGGTTCAGAAATTGATGAAGGGGAGATTATAGGCAAAATTTTTAATGCAGCAACGGGGGAGAGAACGGAAGGTAAGCGTGTCTTACTTTATCGTGAGCCCTACGATTTAACTCAAAAAGCTGATTATATAGCTTCTACGGATACATCCGGGCAATTTCAGTTCTCTTACCTTCCACAAGGGAAATTTAAACTTTTTTGGGTAGATGATCGCAACAGAAATAAAATTTGGGATCCGCAACAGGAAAGAGCTCAACCATTTAAAAAAGAGTTTGTCGCCCTGGAAAAAGGAGGAAAAGATACCCTTGGAACGCTCTTTTCTACCGCTGTAGATACAACCAACCCAACCTTGCAAGGAGTGGGATTATTTTCATCGAATCGTATGCGTATGCGGTTTAGTGAAGATATTACGTTGTCTGATATGGCAAATATTGTAATAACGGATACTTTGGGGAATGATTACAGTCCCGCATGGCCGCTATATATTCAGCCGAATGAACCTTACATCTTGTTTGCCCACAGCAGGGATTCATTATCTCCAGAAGAAAATTACAGTCTGAGAACGACCGGTATCTTTGACGGATCTGAAAATGCTGTCGCTGAATATACCGGTTCTTTTACCGGGTCTTCTCAAGAAGACACTACGCAACAAAGAATCATAAAAAGAAATACGGTGTCGGGCTATTATCCAACGGAACCATTTGCAATTACTTATGCCAAGCCTATTGATGAGCCTGCCATTATCGATTCCCTCAAAATTGTAGAAGGAGATTCCCTTATTGATTCATGGAAAAATGTGATTACCGAACAAAATGTACTGCGCATTAGTCCCAATGAGCAATGGAAAGACGGGGTAGAGTATGAGGTGAGAGTATGGGATCCGGCGGTAGAGGATTATCGTAAGTTTGCCCCCAATATTTGGCATTCCTCACAAATGGGATCGTTGAATATTATGATGAAAGATTCTACACGTAATAACATTCGCTTAAGCCTAGTTAATGAGGAGTCGGGAATTAAAAGGGATACTGTGTTTACAGATCAAATAGAAATCGATAATTTACCGCCGCTTAGTTATAAACTGACAGTGTATCACGATAAAAATAGCAACGGCCGCTGGGATTATGGACAGGTAGATCCATATAAAAAGCCCGAACCTTATTACATTAGAAAGAAGATACCGGTAGAAAAAGGACTTACCGGCGACCTTACGATCGAATTCCCCAATTAGATCAACATTTGTAGTCTTACTGTTTGATGAAAAAGAAGCTTAAAAAACTAACGCCATTCATAAGCATCATTTTCTTCGCTTTTGCGCTGTGGTTCCTTGATCAGGAATTGCAGCAGTATGAGATGTCGGAAGTGCTGACGCAGCTTTCGGATATTCCAAATCTATATATTCTGTTTTCGCTGGTACTCTCATTTTTAAGCTATCTGCTTTTAACGGGATATGATGCTCTTGGTGTCCGATATATTGGGGAAGAACTAGAGGCCGGCAAAATTATCCGCGCGGGTTATGTAGGATATGCATTTAGTCATAATATAGGTCTGGCATTGATAACAGGCGGTTCTATTCGCTATCGTATTTATTCTGTTTGGGGATTTACGGGTATGCAGGTCACGCAAATTGTTGCATTTAGCGCATTTACCCTTTGGATAGGTTTTTGTTCGGTTGGCGGTCTTGCTTTACTGTTTGCAACGCCCAACGTGCCCAGTAGCGTAACGGTACCGTTTGTCTCGCTTCGTGTGTTGGGGATTATTCTGCTGGTTATGGTTGCAGGATATGTGATTGCAAGTGCAAAATTCAAAGATGAATTTACGTTTAAAAGCTAGAGGTTTCGGTTTCCTGACTTAAAACTTTCACTCCAGCAGGTAGCTATTTCTTCTATAGACTGGCTCCTGATGGCGTCGGTTTTGTTTGTACTGTTGCCCGAGGTAGGTATAAATTTCTTTAGCTTTGTCGGCATATTTATGCTGGCTCAGATTGCAGGACTGTTTAGTCAAGTGCCCGGTGGGCTTGGTGTATTTGAATCCATCATGTTAATATTTCTGGGGAATTTTATACCAGGTTCCCAAGCGCTGGGAATTCTGCTGGTTTATCGCATCATTTACTATATACTGCCGTTATTGGGAGCATTAATTGTATTAGGTTATCAAGAGTATGTCGTAAATCGACGCAAAGTAAAGGTACTACAGCGTAAAGCCGCTAATTGGGTTCCCCGCGTCGTCCCACAGGTGATGAGTTTTTCTGTTTTTATCGGCGGGTCCATTTTACTTTTTTCAGGGGCCGTTCCTTCTGAAGTACCTCGAATGGAATGGCTGCAGCATTTTATACCCTTGCCGGTTATTGAGATGTCTCACTTTTTCGCAAGCTTGGTAGGAGCTGCGTTATTGGTGTTGGCCAGTGGGTTGCAGCGCCGTAGTGATGGGGCGTACCACTTGACGGTAGGGTTACTCGTGTTTGGTATTTTGTTTTCATTGCTAAAAGGAGCTGATTACGAAGAGGCTTCCATACTGTCTGTGATGCTTATTGCGTTGATCCCCTGCCGGGATGAATTTCATCGTAAAGCCTCATTGATGGATCAATTCTTTTCAGTTCGTTGGTTCACTTTAATTTTGATGGTACTAGCCAGTGCCATTTGGCTTGGAATGTTTTCTTATGGACATGTTGAATATCAGAAAGAACTTTGGTGGCAATTTTCTTTAATGGGGGATGGGCCTCGATATATGCGGGCAATGGTAGCAGTATTGGGCTTTGCCGTTATTCTGGGGCTTGTGAAATTAATTCGACCAAGGCATAAAGAGACCAAGGAACCGGGCGAACAGCAACTTCTGATTGCAAAAGATATTTGTAGCAGATCTCTACATTCTATTTCCAACCTTGTTTTACTGGGGGACAAAGAGTTATTGCTAAATGACTCCAATTCTTCATTTATTATGTTCACCAGGGAAGCACAAAATTGGGTTACTTTAGGAGATCCTGTTGGTCCCGCCAACGAAGCTGAAGAGTTAATATGGGAATTTTATGATGAGTGTTCTAGTCAGGGCTATAGTCCTATATTTTATCAGGTTGGAGAGAAATATTTAGAAGAATATGTAGATTTAGGGCTTACTCTTTACAAATTGGGTGAGGAGGCACATATCAGCTTATCCGGTTTTGATCCGGAAAAATCTATTCACAACAAAGTATGGTCGGGCTATCAAGAGCTTGAGCAAAAGGAGTACAGTTTTGAAATTATCCCGAAGGAGTCGGTAGCATCTTATTTATCTGAGCTGAAGGCCATTTCAGATATCAGCCTACGGGCAAAAAATAAAAAGGAACGAGGCTTTTCGGTTGGCTATTTTGATGAAGGTTATCTAAGTCAATTTCCTATAGCCGTAGTTAAAAAAGGGGAGAAGATGCTGGCTTTTGCTAATATTCTGCAAGGGGCTGGGAAATTCGAGTTGGCTACCGATTTACTCCGTTATCGCCCGGAATCACCGGCGGGTATTATTGATTATATGTTAATACATGCGATGCTTTGGGGGAAAAAGGAAGGATTTAAATGGTTCAATTTAGGAATGGCACCCCTTTCGGGAATGGATGAACATGACTTTTCGCCCGGATGGAATAAATTGGCAGATTTTGTGTATACCTACGGTGAAAATATCTATGGTTTTAAAAAGGTTAGAAGATATAAAGGTCAGTTTAATCCAACTTGGAAACCCAAATTTTTAGTTGGTCCGGGAGGCTGGTCGATGCCTCGAGCGCTGTCAAACATTACCAACATTGTTTCTGGTGGTTTTGATAGCATAATGACTAAGAAGTAAGTCATTTTTTGAGAGGCAGCTAATAAATAAAGTCCCTTAATTTTCTTACCTTTCCGTTCTAACGCTTTCAACAGAAAACGAGAAACTATTATGTCTGAAGAAACGATGACCTCTGATCAAGCTCCCGAATCCGCGGCAAAAAAGCATAAAGACACAGAAAATAGTAGTCAGCAGGAAGTTTATGAAGCTGATCACAAGATCCGTTTTGTAACGGCTGCCAGTCTATTTGACGGTCATGACGCTAGTATTAATATAATGCGCCGTATTTTGCAGAGTAGTGGGGCAGAAGTGATTCACCTTGGTCATAACCGCTCTGTGCAAGAAATTGTTGACTGTGCGATCCAAGAAGATGTACAAGGTATTGCCGTTAGCTCCTATCAAGGTGGACATATGGAATACTTCAAATACATGGTGGAGCTGCTTGAAGAGCGTGGAGCTTCTCATATCAATGTATTTGGCGGCGGCGGTGGTGTTATTGTGGATGAAGAGATTAAGGAACTGCATGAGGCAGGGGTCTGTCGCATATTTTCTGTTGAGGATGGAAGCGAAATGGGATTGCAGGGCATGATTAATTATATGCTCGAAAAATGTGATTTTGATACCGCTGAGATTGAAGAAGTTAATGCGCAAAATATTACATCAAGAGATACCATCACTATTGCTCGGTGTATTTCAGCATTAGAAAATAACCACGAAGATGTCATTTCTTTTAAGGACGATAAGCTGTTTGATGGCAAAGGAAACTTAATTCCGTCCCAAAAGAATGGAAATCCTATTCCGTTGATTGGCATTACCGGTACTGGTGGAGCGGGGAAAAGTTCGCTGACAGATGAACTCATCAGACGCTTTCTTACGGAATTTGAGGACATCAATATTGCAGTTATTTCCATTGATCCCTCAAAAATACGTACTGGTGGTGCATTATTGGGTGATCGAATCCGCATGAACAGTCTGGATCCTGAACGTGTTTACATGCGGAGTCTTGCAACCCGGGCAAGCAATCGAACTACCAGCGAAGCTATCAAAGGGGCTATTGAAGTTTGTAAGACCGCCGGTTTTGATCTGGTGATTGTAGAAACCAGTGGTATTGGTCAGAGTGATACCGAAATTGTTAATATCTCGGATATCCCGCTTTATGTGATGACGAGCGAGTACGGAGCAGCAACGCAGCTTGAAAAGATTAACATGTTGGATTTAGCTGAGTTGGTTGTTCTCAACAAATTTGAAAAGAAAGGATCGCTCGATGCGCTTCGTGATGTACGAAAGCAGATGAAACGTAACAGGGGGGCCTGGAATCTGGATCCCAAAGCAATGCCGGCATATCCTACGATAGCTGCTCAGTTTAACGATGAGGGGGTCAATCGGTTATTCAAGGCAATCGTTGATAAAGTTAATGACCATTACAGTATCAATTGGGAAACAAAGCTTTATACCAATCCTAAGCCAGCAGAAGACATACAGGCTCAGTCTATTATTCCAGGTAAACGTCAGCGTTATTTGTCAGATATTTCTGATACTATTCGTGATTATCACAGTTGGGCTGAACAGCAGGTTGATATTGCCAGTAAACTGGAAAATGTAACCGGTACCATCCAACAAATTGATCGCTGGGATCCTGACGAGAAGGATGAGTTGAAAGTAAAGCTTAAATCAATGCGGGAGCATTGGCTCAGTAAGCTGGATGCACGTTCCAAGAAAATTCTTGAACAATGGGATGATCTTTTTGAAGAATATCAGCAGGATTATGTAGAAGTGCAGGTTCGTGACAAAACCTTCAAAAATAAAATGTATCGGGAATCACTCAGCGGACTTAAAATTCCGCGTGTAGCCCTTCCCAAAACAAAGCACAAGGGAGAACAGCTGAAGTTTGCGCTCAAAGAAAATTTGCCGGGATACTATCCCTTTACGGCCGGAGTGTTTGAATTCAAGCGCGAAGGCGAAGATCCTACACGGATGTTTGCCGGAGAAGGTACGCCAGAGAGAACGAATAAACGTTTTCACTATCTAAGTGAAGGGATGCCTGCAGCGCGATTGTCAACAGCTTTTGATTCAGTAACATTGTATGGAGAAGACCCTGATCATCGCCCTGATATTTATGGAAAGGTTGGTAACTCAGGTGTTAGCATTTGTACGCTGGATGATATGAAGAAGCTTTATTCTGGTTTTGAGCTTACATCGCCTAAAACATCGGTTTCAATGACGATCAATGGTCCGGCCCCGATGATATTGGCCATGTTTATGAATACAGCCATTGACCAGGAGGTAGAGCGTTATCTAAAAGAAAATGGTAAATGGGAAGAAGCACAGCAAAAGATAGAAGAATACTTTGAAGAACGGGATGTAGAAGCCCCGCAGTATAATAACGAGCTGCCAGATACCAATGATGGTTTTGGTCTGGGATTATTAGGGATTACCGGTGATAAATTAATTGATGATGAAACCTATGAGGAAATAAAAGAAGAAGCCCTTTCGGTTGTTCGCGGAACTGTTCAGGCTGATATACTGAAGGAAGATCAGGCGCAAAATACCTGTATTTTCTCTACTGAGTTTGCGCTTAAAATGATGGGAGACATCCAGCAGTATTTTACAGAGCATGAGGTACGGAATTACTATTCCGTTTCTATTTCAGGATATCATATTGCTGAAGCGGGAGCTAATCCCATCACGCAGGCGGCGTTCACACTGGCTAACGGATTTACATATGTAGAATATTATTTGTCGCGCGGTATGGATGTGGATCAGTTCGCCCACAACCTGTCTTTCTTTTTTAGCAATGGTCTCGATCCCGAGTATGCGGTAATTGGACGTGTGGCACGACGTATCTGGGCGGTGGCAATGCGGGAGAAGTACGGGGCCAATGAACGATCCCAAAAGCTGAAGTATCATATACAGACCAGTGGCCGATCATTACATGCCCAGGAAATTCAGTTCAACGATATTCGTACTACCTTGCAGGCGCTGATGGCTATTTATGACAACTGTAACTCCTTACATACTAATGCTTATGATGAGGCGATTACTACTCCCACTGAAGAATCGGTGCGCCGCGCTTTAGCGATTCAGTTGATCATCAATAAAGAAATGGGACCGGCCAAGAACGAAAATATTAATCAAGGGTCCTACTTTATTGAAGAATTAACGGACTTGGTAGAAGAAGCTATTCTTTCAGAATTTGATAGACTTACCGAACGGGGAGGTGTGCTCGGTGCGATGGAGAATATGTACCAGCGAGGTAAAATTCAGGACGAGAGTCTGCACTATGAGTCCAAAAAACACAGCGGCGAACTTCCGATAATTGGGGTTAATACCTTTAAAAACGAAGATTCTGAAAGTGCAGAGGATGAAAAAGAAGTTGATTTAATTCGTTCTACCAAAGAAGAAAAAGAACAGCAAATTGATAGTGTCGAAGCCTTTTGGGAGCGAAATGATAATGAGGCCGAGGAAGCGATCCAACGGTTGAAAGAAGTGGCTCGAAATAATGGTAATATATTCGAAGAGCTCATGGAAACAGTGAAAGTGGCATCGCTGGGACAAATTTCAAATGCACTTTATGAAGTCGGTGGACAATATCGCCGTAATATGTAAATCATCTCTAACTTTAAAGTGGCTAGAATGAAGAAACTGCTTGTCGTAACAGGGTTACTATTTTTGTTTTCTAGCCTTACTAAGGCTCAAGTGACTGATTTTGAGCCCAAAATATTCACTGATAAGAGTGGGGGAAAATTAAAATATCGGCTTTTAAAGCCTGTTAACTATGATAGTACTAAAAGATATCCACTCGTTTTGTTTTTGCATGGCGCCGGTGAACGGGGAGATGATAACTATAGTCAATTAAAGTGGGGCGTTTCTCATTTTGCAGAACCTAAATTTAGAGAACGATATCCTGCTTTTGTTGTTGCTCCACAAGTTCCTGAAGGAGAGTATTGGTCTACATTAAGTTCTGTTCGAGATAATAGTTCTTTTACCCAGTCTATGGCAAAAGAACCAAGTCCGCCAATGAGGATGACCATAGCATTGCTGGAAGAGCTTCAAGAGAAGTACTCCGTAAATTCTGATCGATTATATGTAACCGGTATTTCGATGGGAGGATTTGGAACATTTGATCTTATTCAGCGTTTTACCAATAAATTTGCAGCTGCCATTCCAATTTGTGGAGGTGGAGATTTAACCCGTGCTTTTATGCTTACCGACATTCCTTTATGGGTTTTTCACGGGACAGAAGATGAAGTTGTTCACCCCAAATTTTCCCGTTCTATGGTCGAAGCTATTCGTATTGCTGGAGGCGAAATCGGATATACCGAATATCCCGATGAGGGCCATGTTGGTGCGTGGGTTCAGGCGTATCAAAACCCGCATCTTTATGAGTGGTTATTTAGTCAAGAGCGATGACCCTACGCATGAATAAATAATTTAATGGTGATATAAATGATATTTGGAAATTCTTCAGCCAAATAAAAAGCCCGAACCTTTTAAGTAAAAGTTCGGGCTTTGTGAAAAGTGATAAGAAATATATTCTACTTTTCAGCTACTGTCAGCATTCCCAATAATCGTTCTGCTTCTGTTACTTGGTTGCTGTTTGCATATTCATTGATGATTTTTTGTGTATACTGCTGAGCTTTTTCAGTATTGCTTGCATCATGGTAAGCATTTGCGGCTTCCAGGTAGTTGTATGGTGTTGTAGAATCATTGACATTCCATTCGGCTGCTTTTACATAGAGTTCAGCTGCTTCAGCATGATTCCCTAACTCGGTATGAATCACGGCATGAAAGGAGAGAGGTCCCACACCCATAATACCTTCGGGTACCTCATAGTTTTCTATATATCGTAATGCTTCCTGTGGGTTACCAAGTTTAAATGTACTTACTGCTGCATAATAGCGCGCAAGATTTGCAGCTTCTGTCATGCCATAGTTATTGATGATCTGTTCAAATCCTACTGTAAAATCAGCATCAGACCCTGTTAAAGCCTTTTCGTAGTCGCTTTGCAGGTAAGCTTGAGTAGCCTGTCCCATTAATTCTTGTGCCTCACTTTCTTGAGCTTCGGCATAGTAGTAGTATCCTAAAGAACCACCAATAAGAATAATGAGAGCTATAGCTGCCCCAATAACAGCGTTTTTATTTTGATCATAAAAACTTTGGGCCTTTGAAAAAGTTTCAAGGAGTACGTCTTGTTCTAATTCTTCTTTTACTTGTTTCTTACTCATGGTTTAAACTTGTTGTCTGTTGATTTCAGAAGTAGCTGAAAATATGATTGTTTTCTTTGATAGTAAAATTTAAAGAGTCTCTAACTTGCCTTTAGAAAGTTGATAAATTGTATCAGATCTGTTGGCAATTTCTTTTTCGTGAGTGATAAGGAGAATACTAACATCCTCAATTTCCCTGAGATTAAAAAGGTAATCTAAAATTACGGAGGTATTATCCTCATCAAGATTACCGGTCGGCTCATCGGCAAGTATCAAATCCGGACTATTCATTAGAGCTCGGGCCATAGCCACACGTTGCTGCTCACCGCCTGATAGCTGCGTAGGACGATGTTCGGCCCGATCAGGGATCCCAAACTCCTTTAAGAGGTATCGGGCTCTGTGACCGGCTTTCTCAGGCGTTTCGCCCCTGATAAGGGCAGGCATCATAATGTTTTCAACTGCAGTAAATTCGGGTAGCAGATGATGAAACTGAAAAACAAAACCTAACTTATTGTTTCTGAAACTTGCCAGTGATTCCTGATCCATACCATAAATTGATTGCCCCTCCCAGAGCACCGTGCCGGTATTTGGTTGATCAAGTCCACCGAGAGTATGAAGCAAGGTACTTTTTCCACTTCCGCTTACTCCAATTACCGTA
Organism: uncultured Balneolaceae bacterium; assembly: GCA_964397705.1. Lineage (GTDB taxonomy): Bacteria > Bacteroidota > Rhodothermia > Balneolales > Balneolaceae > Fodinibius. Next base: position 18,964 of record CAYNKF010000005.1, read on the forward strand.
GAAATGGATCCCTTTTCAATACTAATTGAAGTGTCATCAAGAACGGTTAGCGTACCATTGCCAGACTCGGTCTTATACTGCTTGGTAATATTTTTTCCTTCTAAAATAATCGACATTGGAAGATGTTACTCTTCGAGGTTACTTCTGTTAAATCCAGGATAAACTATAGGTTCAATGTATTCACATTTGGCTGAGTCGGTATCAACTTTAGCAAGAAGAGCACAGAGATGATTATTGCCATTTGCTAATCGATAACGATGGGGCGTTGCCAATTTAAAACGATTCATAGATACATTCTTATCCATGCCTAATACCGAGTTAAAGGAGCCTGTCATTCCAACATCGCTGATATAACCGGTTCCTTTTGGAAATATTCGCGCATCATTGGTGGGAACGTGCGTATGTGTGCCCACCATAATCGAAATATCACCATCAAGGTGCCAGGCCAAGGCAAGTTTTTCAGCAGTGGCTTCAGCATGGAAATCTACAAAAACGATATCAGTTTCTTGATTCATCCGTTCAATAACCCAATCTGCTGTGTTAAATGGACAGTCAATATCCGGCAAAAAGGTACGCCCCTGCAGATTAAGTACACCTATTTTATGATCAAAATTGGGAATGTCATACACCCCGAATCCATAACCGGGATTTCCTTTGGGATAATTCATAGGACGCAAAATATTTCCGTCCTCTTTCATGTAATCAAAGACTTTCCACTTAGCAAAAGAATGGTTTCCACCTGTGATGACATGAACACCTAAATCATATAGACGCTTAATAATGGATCTATTAATGCCCTTGCCTTCGTGCGAATTTTCGCCATTGGCAATAACAAAGTCAGCGTCATATTTATCGATAAATCCCGGTAGTACCGTCTCCAGTAAACTTAGGCCCGGCTCACCTACAATATCACCAACAAAAAGTATATTAATCAGATCTTTCGACATGCTGTTGATAATTTAAAAGTAAATAGCTTCTAAAATGAAGCTGTAAAAGTAAGGAAAATAATGCCCTTATCAGAATTGAATTAAAAGACTATTGGCTTATCTCTTCAATGAAATTTTCAAGAGATTTATTAACGTTTTTTAGCGTTTTATCCTCTTGCTGATTGAGCTCACGGTTTCTTTTTCGTTCTTCAAATAGCTCTTCAGCAATACTGAGGGCCGCAAGGGTCATAATGGTTGTATCGGGCTGTTTGTTGAGCTCTTTTTTATATTGGCGAAATTTATCGTCAACGTACCCGGCAATGCGTTTCATAGCTTCTTCTTCCGATTCTTCAACCTTAAGCGGGTATTGCTTGCCAAGAATAGTGATCTTTATGGATTTCATTGATCGTCCTCCAGATGATTGTCAATTTTTGATATTAATCCCAATACTTGGTGGCGGAGGGAAAGTCGCTCCGATTCTGATATTGCCGAGTAGATATCAGTTTGGCCATCCTGAATTTCTTTTAATTTGGATCGCAGATCACTGTTTTCTTTTTTGAGTTCTTTAATTTCATCGTTCAGAGACTGGACCTCCTCACGAATCTCGTCAAGTAATTTGTGGAACTGCTCCTGATATGGACTTTCGTTTGATAGCACTATTCGAAATTATTGTCGGAGTTTTGCTGAATACTGTTTTTCAAGAACCTTTAGAATTTTATTAATTATAGGTTCTACATCCTTGATAGTCAAAGTCTTTTCTTTATCGAGGAAAGAAAGTCTGAATGCGATACTTTTTTTGCTTTCTCCGAGTGACTCTCCCTCAAAAACATCAAAGACATCGAGTTCTTTAAGTGAATCTCCCGCTGTATCCTCAATAGTTTTTAGCAGGTCACCCGCCTTGATATGAGAATCGACTACAACTCCAAAATCGAAATCAAATGCTGGAAATTTGGATACCGGCTCATATTGATGGGTGCCTACTTTATGTTTTACTTTTTTAATTTTTGTTAATCCAAACTTTTTTTTAATAA
>CAYNKF010000006.1:0-20153 GCA_964397705.1 uncultured Balneolaceae bacterium
AAAGAAGATTGATCCGCTGGAAGAAAAAATTGAAGGGTTGGAAGAACGTAAAAGTGAAATCGAAGATCTTATGGCCCAGCCGGACTTCTATGATGACGAAGAACAGGTTAAAGAGATCTCGATGGAATACGAGAAACTAAAAGGAAAACTTGTTGAAATCTATGCTCAATGGGAAGAGCTGGCAATGGCGATGAGCGAAATTGAAGAAGAGTTTAGTAGTGAGTCATGAGTATTGGGTATTGAGGAAACACCGTCTCAATACCCACCTCTCACTACTAAATCCTATTAATTAAGTGGCGAAAATTTGATCCTTGTTGCGGAATGCCTTGAATTCGAGTGCATTACCGCTGGGATCCTTAAAGAACATTGTGGCCTGTTCGCCGGGCTTGCCCTTGAATCGAACATATGGTTCAATAATAAAGTCGACGCCTTCGTTCTCCAATCTTTCAGCAAGCTCTTCCCATTGTTCCCATTCCAAAATCAATCCAAAATGTTTGGCTGGCACGGCGTGACCGTCCACATCATTCATACTTGACTTTCCCGCTTCCTCAGGACTTAGGTGTGCGACGACCTGGTGCCCCCAAAAGTCAAAATCGATCCATTGGTCTGAACTCCGACCCGTGTCGCAACCGAGCACATCCCGATAAAAAGTGAGTGTTTCTTCGAGATCAGAGACTGGAAATGCCAAGTGAAAAAGGGGTGTCGTTTCTTCTGCCATAATTTATAACGATTTATAGGTTTTTAATTATTAAAATCAGGGGATAAAATATAAATCAAAGACCACTCTTGCGATAAAAAAATCCAGATAAATAGTCTTTCGCCTGCTACCGCCTCCATTTTTAAATTCCATCGAATGCCAATACATTAGCTCTTGTTAAACAATTAGGATTGAAATACTAACAAAAACAAATACCATATTATTTATGCAATCATTAAAAAAGTATTTTTTTTCATTTTTACTGCTCTTTTTCGCGATGGGATGCGCTCAACAAGAAATGGAACAAGAGAAAACGACTACTGAACCGGCAACCGATTTTTCGAAGGCCGTTGCTGTAGTCCATCCCACTGAAAATGGTGATGCAACCGGACATGTAACCTTTACCAAAGTTGATGAGGGCGTCAGCGTGCAGGGCGAGTTTGAAGGATTGGAAGAAGGCAAGCACGGCTTCCATATTCACCAGTATGGTGACTGCCGAGCTGCCGACGGTACTTCAGCCGGCGGACATTACAATCCCGCAGATAATCCACATGCCGGACCGGATGCCGAAAGCCGTCATGTAGGCGACATGGGTAACCTTGAAGCTGATGCCGATGGAAATGCTTCTATTGACTATGTGGATAATACTATCACACTAAATGGTCCCGAAAGCATTATGGGCCGAGGTATTATCATTCATGCCGGTGAAGATGATCTTGAATCCCAACCAACCGGTGCTGCTGGAGCACGCCTGGGATGTGGAGTAATTGGTGTGGCTAACACTAATATGTAAAACAGTATTTCAAAGAAATAAAAAGGAGTTCACTTTTTAAGTGAACTCCTTTTCTTATTTCAGTTTTTCTAAATTGTTAAGCACCTAAGCCAACATTTGAAATATCTACTACCCCGTCCAACTATTCATTTTTTCATCAATAACCTCTTTCAGTCGACTCACCGGAACGCGATCTTGCGTCATATCATCACGATAACGGATCGTGACTGTATCCTCGCCTTCAGACTCAACACCATCAAAGTCAACGGTAACACAAAAAGGTGTACCTGCTTCATCTTGGCGACGATATCGCTTTCCGATGGACCCCGACTCATCATACAGCACATTGTAATCTTCTCGCAAATCATCTGTGATTTTATGCGCCAGATCCTGCAATTTATCCTTCTTGATGAGGGGGAAAATCCCAACCTTAGTAGGTGCTAACTGTGGATTCATCTTTAGCACTGTACGTGTATCACCATCCACTTCTTCCTCTCGGTAGGCATCACAAAGTACCATCATTACAGTACGATCCAATCCAATAGATGTCTCAATTACATAGGGGACATATTTTTCCTGCTTTTGCTGGTCGTAATACTCCAGTTTTTTACCAGAATGTTCCATGTGCTGAGAAAGATCAAAGTCAGTACGATTATGTATGCCCTCAACCTCCTGCCAGCCAATAGGATATTCGTACTGAATATCAGCAGCAGCTTCGGCATAATGCGCCAACTTATCTTCGGGGTGTGGATGAGTACGAAGCTTATCTTCGCGAATCCCCAGCTTTTTAAACCAATCAATACGCTTGTTGAGCCAATAATCATAGCTCTCCTCGTCAGTTCCCGGTTCTACGAAATACTGCATTTCCATCTGCTCAAACTCCCTCATACGAAATACGAACTGCCGGGCAACCACCTCATTACGAAATGCCTTGCCAACCTGAGCTATACCAAACGGAACCTGTTGGCGTGCGGTATCCATCACATTTTTAAAATTCACAAAAATGCCTTGGGCCGTCTCGGGACGCAGGTATACAGCGTCATCGTCTTCCCCACCAGATGAAGTAGCACCAAACTGGGTTTTAAACATCAGGTTAAACTGACGCACTTCAGTCCATTCAAACGCGCCGGATTCCGGAGCACGGATCTCTTCATCCATTATAATTTTATATAAATCCTCGCAAACTCCTTCACGTGTCCCAGCCGTATCAAGCAGTTCCTGTAGCTCATCGGCCTTATCAGCCTTACCATCACTGCGCAATTTTGCAATATGGTTTTCAATTAACATATCCGCCCGATAGCGTTTATTTGACTGCTTGTCATCAATCATAGGGTCATTGAACCCTTCTAAATGCCCACTGGCCTCCCACACTTTGGGATGCATGAAAATAGCTGAATCAAGCCCAACAATATTATCGTGCCGCTGAGTCATCTCCTTCCACCAAAAATCGCGAATATTTCGTTTGAGCTCTGTGCCCAACGGACCATAATCATATACGGCTCCAAGACCGCCATAAATTTCTGAGGATTGATAAATAAAGGCGCGAGACTTCGCCAAGGAAACAAGCGTATCTAAGCTATCGAGTTCGGTAACTGACATGTACGTGCTAAAAGTTTGGGTTCGACAATATTTTTTAAGATGCCCAAAGATAGAAAAAATTACTGCTTTAATTAATTATCCTTTTATCCGTATTTTTGGCGGGCAATGGGAATGATATTCTATTCATCTCATTTATATATCCTCAGTATGAACCACACTAATTAACTCAAAATATTATGCATTCCTTCCAGGTTGGCGTGCTCGGTGCTACCGGAGCCGTCGGACAAAAATTTATTCGCTTACTTGATAATCATCCATGGTTCTCTGTAAAAGCATTAGGAGCCTCAAAACGGTCAGCAGGAAAAAAATATACTAAAGCGACCCACTGGATTGAGAAAACCGAACTTCCTTCGAATGCAGCTAAACTGACCGTGCAAGAATGTGAGCCTCCTAATTTTAAAGGGGTCGATTTTGTATTCTCGGGACTGGATTCATCCGTAGCCGGTGATATTGAGCAAGATTTTGCCGAAGCGGGGATTCCCGTGATATCCAATGCCAAGAACTATCGGATGCACGAGCAGGTGCCGCTGTTGGTTCCCGAAGTGAATCCCGATCATGCAGATCTTATCAAAAAACAATCATTTGATCCAAATGGAAATGGCTGGATTGTCACCAATCCTAATTGTGTTTCCGTACCACTTTCAATGTCGCTACGTCCATTGCATGATGCCTTCGGCATAGATTCCCTAGTTGTAACATCTATGCAGTCTGTTTCAGGAGCTGGTTATCCCGGCGTTTCAAGTATGGATATCGTAGCAAACGTTGTGCCCTTTATAGGCGGAGAAGAATCCAAAGTACAGACCGAAGCAACAAAGGTTTTGGGTACACTCTCTGATGATTCGGTGAGCTTTAATGATTTTACTATTCAGGCTACAGCCGTGCGCGTACCTACGATCGAAGGACATCTCCTCTCGGTATCAGTGAAATTAAAAAGTACACCATCATCGATCAAAGAAGCCGAAGAAGCATTTACTGACTGGCAAAATCCCATTGCAGATTTTGACCTGCCTTCATCCCCGGCTAATCCCGTACGACTATATAAAGAAGATCGCTATCCTCAACCACGACTTCATGCTGATCGCGAAGACGGAATGCAAACGGCGGTGGGGCGACTTCGAAAAGGCACAGTCATGGATTTGGGATATGTAACCATGGCTCATAACACTATTCGCGGTGCTGCCAGCGGAGCTATTCTTAATGCTGAACTCTTAGCTGCGAAAGGATATATCAGCTAATCTCCCTTTTCTTTAGGTTTTAATACTGTCGGAACCCTGGATTTCGACAGTATTTTTATCTAACACTACATCCTTATGTATTCTTGTCATCCAGTTCTTTGAGCTTATATTCAGAGAGGTGAACCCGAGCCGAAGAGACAGCACTTTGTGCATCATCACGATTGGAATGCTTAACCTTTAGCTTCAATCGTCCCTGCTCGCTTCCAGGCAACTCTTCAAACGCCTTCATTGATGTCCCCTCTAGTATGATTTTTCCATTCCACCACCCTTTTTCAAAACGCAAATCCTCCAAATCAGCATAAGAAATTACTGATGACCGGACACCGGATGTAATCAAGCCTACAAAACTATCTTTTACCTCAAACTCAAAATGAAGTCCATCTTCTTTTACTTTCAATAATCCCTTTGCAATCTGAAAGCCATGATTAATATTCGGTATATCAACAGGAACCGTTGGATTGGAGGAGTAATTCATTAGAAGGTTTCTTCAATTTATAGCTGCAAAAAGAGTATATAAAAATTATTGGATAATTTTGTAAGGATTTGTCCTCTTAATGGTCTTACTAGTACAAACGTGTAAAAAGCGTATAAGCCGTTGAAATAGAGAGTAATATCAAATGTCCTTCCGGGGTGAAGCTGTTGATAGCAGTTTCACCCTCTTTTCTAAATCCAGATTGCCTAACGAACCATGCCCTTCTAAATCAACATCCTTCCATCAATTTTTTTGGGCCAAATCAATATGCGTTATACCATTACAGCACTTTGCTTATTTCTAATTACTTTCATTTCTGCAGAGGCAATTGCACAAACCGTTACTGTTGATGAGGGTTTTAGTGACGGTGATTTTACAAATAGCCCTACCTGGGTTGATAGCGAATCTAAACATATCGTAAACACATCGAACATGCTTCAGCTCGATGCACCCAGCGAAACAGCTGAAGCGGTAATCAGCACTGTATCAACAGCTGCTTATGGTGAATGGGAAGTATATATTGAGCTAGGTTTCAATCCATCGAGCAGCAATTTATCAAGATTCTATATTATTTCTGATAGCCAAGATGTGAAGGGCGCTGTAGATGGATATTTTGTTCAAATAGGCGACACTGAAGATGAAGTAAGTCTCTATCGTCAGGATGGTAGCAGTGCAATAAAAATTATAGATGGACCTGATGGACTTGTTAATATAAATCCTGTATCTATTCGTATCCGAGTAACCCGAGATCTCGATGAAAATTGGGAACTTTTGGCTGATTCTCTCGGAGGCACTTCATATAACTCTCTGGGAACAGCAGCCGATAATACCTATACCCAAAGTGAATTTATAGGACTATTTAGTGATTATACCAGCACCCGATCCAACCTGTTCGAATACGACGATATTCAGGTAACAAAAATCAATCCTCCTCTCGATATCCAAAATGTTACCGTCGTAGATAATCAGACATTTGATGTTTCTTTTAATCTGGATGTTGATCCTGCCAGCGTTCAAGCATCAGACTTTACCATTACCCCCAATATTGGAAATCCTGGCAGCACAAGTACTTCAGGAAATGTCGTTCAACTTACGTACAGTAATTCTATCTCTGGCGGACAATATATCCTAAATGTTAGCACCATCGCTGATAACGATGGCAATACAATTGATCCCAATACTAATTTTGAGTTCCAATTTTTTGACTCTTACGTCCAAGGAGATATCATCATCAACGAATTTGCCTATGATTATCCTTCGACAATCAACGAAGAATATATCGAGATCCGGAATACCAGTAATAAGTACTTAAATCTTGCCAATTGGCAGATAGCAGATCACAACAGCAGTTCAAGTTTAGGCTCGAGCCCCATCCCTATAGTACCTGACAGCTTCTTAGTTATTTCAGCAGACACCACGGAACTGTTTAATATCTTTGGAGATCGAGCGTACCATCAAGCCGGCTTCCCTGCGCTTAATAATACAACACCTGATGCAGTACAATTGATTACTGATACCGGAGCGAATGCCGACTCCCTGACCTATAACTCTGATTGGGGCGGTACTGATATAGCCCTTGAACGGCGGTCATCGTCTGCTGCGAGTATCTACAAAGAAAATTGGGGTAATTCTCCCAATCCTAATGGCGGTACGCCGGGTACGACCAATGAGATAGCCGAAGATAATACACCGCCCAAGTTTACCGACCTGAATATATTATCTACCCAAACGCTACAGCTGGTTTTTAATGAACGGCTTGACCAAACCGGCAACTATGAAATCACCAACAGCAGTATTAGTTCAGTTGATCAAACTGCTGCTGATACCGTAGAACTCTCTCTGGCATCAGAGCTACAAAATGCCCAGGATTATACTGTATCCATCGAAAATACCACAGATATCTTTGGCAATACTATCATTTCTACCGATACTTCCTTCACCTTTTACAATCCGTCTCCGGTAGATTCCGGAGATGTTGCCATTAATGAATTTATGTACGCCCCGTCTGCAAGCAGCTCTGAGTATATTGAACTATATAATTACTCCGGCAAATCACTTAATCTGCAAGGATGGACACTAAGTGATAACAGAGATAGTTTTGAGGAAATAATTTCCGAGAATCAATTCATTGTTCCACCGGACAGTTTTGTGGTCATCGCTCCTGATAACACTATTGAATCTGATTACCCCAATATTGAACTGTTATCCATGGGTAATTTCCCGGCCCTCAACAATGGTGGAGACCAGATAATCATCCGAGATCAAAATGGTATGCTTCTGGATTCACTGCAATATACCTCCGACTGGGGCGGTGATGAAGTAGCCCTCGAACGACGCACCGTTGATGCCTCAGGTACGTATCAAAGCAACTGGGGCAATAGTCCAAATGGATTTGGTACGCCAGGTTTCACAAATGAGGTAAAGCCCGATCAAACCCCGCCCGATATTTCAAGCTTGAATGTCACAAGTAATACTTCCATACAAATTGGCTTCAATGAACCGATTCTAAAACAAACACTCCATGACCCAAACAATTATCAACTTTCCGGTTCTATTCCCATTGATCAAGCCACAACAAATGCAGAAAACTCTGTTACAATTTCTCTTGCTTCTGCCCTACAAAATGCAATGAATTACCAGCTGACACTCGACGGTATTCAGGATATTTACAGCAACACCTTATCAAATCGTGATACTACATTTACATTCTTTGAAATTTCCGTGGCTGATAGCGGTGAGGTTTTTATTAGCGAATTTATGTCGGTTCCTCCTTCTGGATCTACGGAGTATATAGAGCTCCGTAATACGACTGCAAAATCATTTGACCTTCAAAATTGGACTATCAATGATAATACCGGTAACCGCAAAACCATTATATCGCAAAAATTTGTTTTACCACCTGACAGCGCGGTTGTAATTACCCCTGACCAAACGCTCAAAAATAATTTCCCCGAAATTGCCTTAGTTACCATGGGTAGCGCCTTTCCTTCACTCAATAACGGTGGCGACGATATAGTCATTAAAACCAGTAATAGTATTCTCGTAGATTCCCTACGCTACCAAAGCAATTGGGGAACCCACGAAGTGGCTTTGGAGCGAAGATCCTTTGATCTTTCAGCTATTTATCAAAACAACTGGGGCATTGCTCCAAATGGATTCGGAACACCAGGCTCATCGAATAAAATTGAGCCTGACACCGAAGCTCCAACCCTAGAGCAGTTTGAGATCCAAAGCGACACAGAATTGGCACTCATTTTTTCCGAACATCTGGATGAGAATTTAGCAAAAGATCTTAATAATTATTCCATCTCCAATGCTCTATCTGTAGCAAGTGCTCAATTTTCAGCTCCCAACACCGTTCTCTTAGCGCTTGATAAGCAATTACAAAATGCAGAAACATATACTCTCGGGATAAAAAATATTGCAGATCTATTCGGGAATATTATCTCGGCTGTAGATACCTCTTTTACCTACTATAAAGTTTCTAATGCTGAATCCGGTGACGTATTTGTAAATGAATTTAATTTTGCTCCCTCACCTGGTAATACCGAATACATCGAGATTTATAATCCCTCTAACGAATCATTTAATCTTCAGGGATGGACCCTGAGTGATAATCGCGGTATTCAATCGATTATTGCCAACACACGATTTATTATTCCGCCAGATAGCTTCGTGGTAATCGCCCCTGATAATACGCTATTAACAGAGCATCCTAATATAGCACTGGTAACAATGAGTAATTTTCCTGCTTTAAACAACGGCGGCGATCAGATTGTTCTGCGAAATCAAAATGGCACACTGCTGGATTCCCTGCAGTACACTTCCGACTGGGGTGGCCAAGAAGTGGCGCTTGAGCGACGTACAACAGCAGTCTCAGGAACATTTCGTGAAAACTGGAGTGATGCTCCCAATGGATTTGGTTCACCGGGATCCCAAAATGAGGTTCCTCAAGATCAAACCCCGCCCACTTTAGAAATCCTAACCAGCATAGATAAAAATAAAATTGAGCTCACATTTTCAGAAAAAATAGCTTCCTCACCTGCAACTAATGTGCAAAACTACCAGCTCTCCCCCTCAATAGGCATTCAGTTGATATCCGCACAGGATGAAACGGTAATTCTATTCTTAGGGCAAGCACTTGTTGACGGCCAAACCTATGAAGTGACTGTTTCTAATATTTCTGACATCTTTGGCAATACCTTGAAAAATACTACCCGTGAGTTCGAATTCCTGCAAATTGATGAAGCACAGTCAGGACAAGTCGTTATTAATGAAATCCTATATAATCCAGGATCTGAAGGAAAGGCTGATTTCATTGAACTCTACAATACCACAGATAAAAATTTCAATTTAACCGGATGGGATATAGGAGATTTTAGTTCCGAAACTACAATTGAACACCCCTTACAACTTGAAGCCAGAGAATACATCGTACTATCCGGAAATCAGAACTTTGCTTCAGGAGTTCCAAGTGGGGTAGCAATAAGTAGGTTTCCATCCTTGAATAATAACACCCCCGATCACATCTATATTCGAAATAAAAATGGTATCACAATCGATTCTTTACGCTATTACCAAAGCTGGGGCGGTAGTAACAACGGAGCTTCCCTCGAGCGTAAAGATCCATTAGGGGCTTCAAATGACGCCTCAAACTGGCAGACCAATAACTCTGAAAAGGGCCTTTCCGCAGGAAACCAAAATATCACTTTCCAGGAGGATACCGATTCTCCCGCGATGATCTTTTCGAAGATTTTGAGTAGTAGTAATTATGAAATTCGGTTTAACGAATTTATACGTCTGACCGATAATACGGCTTTTTATACCGAAGGAGAACAACTTTCAATCGCTGCTTATGACTCAACCAATGCTAATGTAATTTTATTGTCTTCAGCAGCTTCAAAGAGCAATAAAATCAATGCAAATAGCACGACAATCCGGGCAGAAAATCTTAGCGATGTAAAGGGAAATACGACAACAAGCTCTGATATTTCAATAGCACAACCGCTGCAAAAGGGAGATCTGGTTGTTAACGAGATAATGTTTAACCCTCTGGCCGAAACGGATGACAATCAGCCCGATCAAACTGAGTATATCGAACTTCATAATACGCAGGATTATGCTATTTCCCTCGAAGGACTTTTCCTACATGACGAGCCCGATGAAAACGGAGATATCCGTGATATTCAACCGGTATCTACAACGGCAAAATGGGTTCCTCCACAAGGATATGTACTCGTCCATGCCGATGAGTCTGCAAACTTTGAGGAAAGTCAAACTGCCGTCTTTTTTGATCTGTCATCACCAAGTATGCAATCCATAATACGGGCAGATCGATCCAGTCTGAGTTTGGCCTCCACCAATGACGCTATTTACATAGCCGACAGCACGGGCGCTACCATCGATTCTGTTTTTTATGATGAAAGCTGGCACAACCCAAATATCATTGATACCCGCGGTGTTGCCCTGGAACGCATTTTACCGGACGGTCCCAGTAATGATAATACCAACTGGGGTTCCAGTGTAACAGGTAAAGGTGGTACCCCAAAATCAGAAAACTCTATATATCAGGAAGATGGTGAAATAATCCAGGAAACTGGTATTAGTTTTAATCCCAACCCTTTTTCTCCGGATGATGACGGCTACGAAGATAATCTATTCATTAACTATAAGCTCGACGAACAGGACTATTTGATAAAAGTCCGCATTTATGATCGCTATGGACGGTTGGTTCGCACATTAGCCAACGGTGAGCAAGCCGGATTTGAGGGACAGCTTATTTGGAACGGTCGAAAAGATAACAACAGCCGCAACCGTATCGGCATTTATATTGTTGTTTTTGAAGCCTATGACAGTGCTTCGGGAAGCGATGTGAGCTTCAAAAAAACAGTGGTTCTCGCCAGGCAACTTAACTAGGTAGTGCAAATAAGTAATTTAGATATTTTTCTTAGTTTTAGATCATATCTTAAATATCACGATCATTAATACTTAACACGATACATGAGCTCTACCCCTATTGGCATTTTCGACTCCGGCTTTGGTGGACTTACCGTCATGAAAGATATTGTGAGCGAGCTACCTCAATACGACTATCTCTACCTAGGTGATAACGCACGATCTCCCTACGGAACACGCTCTTTTGATACTATTTATCACTACACTCTGGAGTGCGTTAAGTATCTTTTTGACCAAAACTGTCACTTGGTAATTTTGGCATGTAATACCGCCTCGGCCAAAGCGCTTCGAACGATCCAACAACAGGATTTACCAAATATCGATCCCCAACGAAGAGTACTCGGTGTTATTCGTCCGACGGCCGAAGTAATAGGTAACTACTCTAAAACCAGTCATGTTGGAATCCTTGGAACTAGCGGTACCGTAAACTCCCAATCATATGTAATGGAGATCAAAAAACAATTCCCGGAATTGACAGTTTACCAAGAAGCCTGTCCAATGTGGGTACCGCTCGTGGAAAACCAAGAATTTGACAGTGAAGGCGCTGACTATTTCGTTAAGCAACATATCGATGGAATCTTGTCTCAATCTAAAGAAATCGACACACTGTTACTGGCTTGTACTCACTATCCCTTGCTAATTGATAAAATTAAAAAGTTTGTTCAAGATGACATCACTATTCTAAGCCAAGGTGAGATTGTAGCTAAAAGTCTGACCGATTATTTAAACCGGCATCCGGAAATCGAAGAAAAATGCACCCAAAATCGAATACGCAAATTTCTAACCACCGATTCTACCGACGATTTTGATGCTCATGCTAATGTCTTCTGGGGCGATTCAATAACTTCTGAGTTCATCCACCTTTAGGAAATATGTCACCATCCAACAAACTTGCTGTCATTGGCGGTGGGGCTGCCGGATTTTTTGCTGCCGTAAATGCAGCACACCTAAACCCGGACCTCAACGTCACTATTTTTGAAAAAAGTCGCGAAGTTCTTTCCAAGGTCCGCATCTCGGGTGGGGGACGCTGCAATGTAACCCACCACTGCTTTAATCCAGAAGTAATGTCCAAAGCGTATCCCAGAGGGGGCCGCGAGCTCCGCTGGGCATTTGAACAATTTCAGCCAGCCGATACGGTATCATGGTTTGAAGATCGAGGCGTTGAACTTAAAACAGAGAGCGACGGACGCATGTTTCCCATCACTGATGACTCGGCAACTATTATCAATTGCCTCAAAAAGGAAGCGAACAATCATAGCGTAGATGTACTAAACCGGCATCGAGTGGAAACCGTTGCTCACAGAGAGGATCAAAAATTTGAGTTGTCAATTAAAAACAAAGATTCCAAAGTTTTTGATTCCGTAGTTATTGCCACCGGCGGCTCCAATCGCCGCAGTACCTACAAGTGGCTTGAAGAGTTGGGACATTCTATTATTGAGCCGGTTCCATCACTGTTTACGTTCAACTTCAAAGAAAAAATATTTAAAGACCTGTCGGGTATTTCAATAGAAAATGGATCTGTCATTATTGAAGGAACCTCCTATCAACATGACGGCCCCATCTTAATTACACATTGGGGACTTAGCGGACCGGCCGTATTAAAAACATCCTCTTGGGCAGCGCGTTATCTTAATGACCAAAATTACGATTTTACAATTCAGGTCAACTGGTTGCATCCTTTGAATTCACAGGAAGTTCAACAAAAGCTTAAAAAACTTCGGAATACCAACGCCCGCAAAACTACACAGAAACAAGACACTTTCCCTATTCCTAACCGTTTATGGAATCGATTTCTAAAACTGGCTGATATTGATCCAAAAACAAGATGGGCAGAACTATCTAACGAATACATTCATCATCTTACTCAGGAACTGACGAATGCCAGATATGAGATTGAGGGTAAAACCACCTACAAAGAAGAGTTTGTCACCAGCGGTGGCATCCCACTTGATGAGGTAAATATGGGAACCATGGAAAGTAAAAAAGTGGATAGCCTTTATTTTTCAGGCGAAGTACTAAACATTGATGGCATCACGGGCGGATACAACTTTCAATCTGCCTGGACCACCGGTTGGATTGCGGCGCAGCACCTTGATTTAGAATAGCCGCAAATGTAAACAGTTGGAAAATTCATTCTAACCTATATTCTGTCTGTTGATATTCCTGTAAATTCGCGCGCTACATTTACAACAATTTACTGGCTAGATTTGCCAGCTCTGATCGCTCTCCTTTCTCCAAATTAATATGTGCATAGAGTTCACTGTCATACATACGATCTACCAGAAATGACAAACCGTTGCTCTGAGTATCCAAATAAGGCGTATCAATCTGAAAGATATCGCCCGTGAAAATAATCTTCGTGTTTTCCCCCGCTCGGGTAATGATCGTTTTTACTTCGTGCGGAGTAAGATTTTGGGCCTCATCCACAATAAATATGACATTCGATAAACTCCGTCCGCGAATATATGCCAGTGGTATAATACGCAGCTTATCATTTTCCAGCATATCATCCACCTTTTGGTATTTTTTACTACTCTCGGAAAACTGGTTTTTGATAAACGACAAATTATCCCAGAGGGGCTGCATATAGGGATCAATCTTGGAGTTAATATCCCCCGGCAGATAGCCGATATCATTATTACTTAACGGTACAATGGGACGAGCCAGAAATATCTGATGGAAGTTCCGTCGCTGTTCCAACGCACCGGCCAATGCCAGCAGGGTTTTTCCCGTACCCGCGGCACCGGTAATTGTGACTAGCAAATTATCTGGATTTAAGATAGCACTTAGCGCAAACGTTTGCTCCGCATTTCGCGGCGTTACTCCATAAGCCGTTCTCTTATGTACAAGCTCTACTGCATCACTTTCCTTTTTAAAATATCCCAGTGCCGAACCCGACTGTCCCTTCAAAATAAAGAACTGGTTGTTATTGGGCTTCTCATCCTGCAAATCGGTATAGGGTAACTTCCCTTCCTCATACATTTTATCAATGATGGCATCGTCACAGTTCACCTCTTTTTTACCCTGATACAGATGGTCAAGGTCTTTGATCTGGATCGTCTCGTAATCTTCCGCATCTATGTTTAGCGAACGCGCTTTAATCCGAAGGTTAATATCTTTCGAAACTAAAATTACTTTTTTATTTGGCTCCTCCTCCATCAGCTTCAGCACCGAGTTTAAAATCCGGTGATCATTCTTCTCATTTCCAAAAACTTTTGAAGCATCCAACTCACTATTTTCATTACTGATAACCCGCAATTTTCCGTGGGTTTTCCCATTTAAGGGAATCCATTTTTGCAATAAGTTTTTGTCAGATATCTTATCGAGATAGCGGCTGAATTCACGTGCATGTAGATTTATGACGTCGTTGCCTTTTTTAAACGTATCAATCTCCTCAAGAACCGTGATAGGAATAGCAATATCATTCTTCTGGAAATTCTTTACCGCCTCAGAATCATACAGTAATACCGAGGTATCCAGAACGTAAATTTTCTTTTTCTTGGATTTAGCCATACCAAAAGTGATTTAGATTGGAATAAACAGCCACTATGCAAATGTTTCTAACAGGTTATCGAATAAGCCAGTCAGAATCAATACTTGCGAATTTTTTAATTAAATAATTCAGATTTTTTTGGATAAATCATACAGGGCTATCGATGCAGCAATCGCCGCATTCAAACTCTCCACATTTTGTTGGTCCACCGGCGACGAAATTTGCACGCTATTCCGGTTCCCCGTCAATAGCTCATCACGAATACCGTGTCCTTCATTTCCTACCACAATTACTCCCTTTTTTATAGATGATATTTTGTGCAGCGGTTGTGATTGCGGTCCCGCATCTAACAGAAAGATCTGCCAGTTCTCACGTTCAAGCGTATCAAAAACCTCGGATAATTCTGCATTCATAAATGGAATCGACCCCGTTGCCCCTGCCGTCCCCCGGACAACTTTGGGATGGAACATATCCACCGTTCCCTTACCCGATATAATGCCTGAAATTCCAAACCATCCGGCTGTCCGAATAATTGTGCCCAAATTCCCCGGATCCTGCAATCCATCCAACGCAATAATCAATCCTGATTGCTCAGCCAACTCCTCAGCGGTGACTTCTGAAGGCATCTTACACAACGCCAATACGCCCTGCGGAGTATCGGTATCCGAGACTTCCATAAACAGCTCCTCCGACAATGTCGCTACCTCCAATTCGTCAGCCGTCCTTTGCCAGTCAGCTTGCTCCCAATAATGCTGACTTTTATCAAAAAATAGCGTACGTATCTTTATTTCTTGATTCGCTATTACCTGCTTCACAGCACGAGCACCTTCCAATAAAAAAAGACGCTCTTTGTAGCGATACTTTTTACGATTTAATTTACGAAGAAGGGTCTGTTGACGATTAGATGCCGTTGATAAATTCAATGTATAGCTGGTTAGTTCTTTTTTATATTGGAATTCCTTTGAATTAAGCCGACTAAAATATCAGATTAAAATTATTTATGGACTAAGCTTCATATCATGAAAATGATCCTTATTTTAATATCAAAATTTAACAAATCACCAAGCCAAAGTTATGGATTTTCTCAAAAAGTTAGGTATTGAAGGCACAAACCTGGGTACAAGTACCGGGCAAAATTATTTCGGATCAGGAAGCGAAGAAACCATATCGAGCCATACGCCAATTGACGGCTCTCAAATAGCTGACACCACGGTAACCTCACGTGAAGATTATGACAAAGTGGTAGCGAAAGCACAGGAAGCATTTAAAGAATGGCGCATGACACCCGCTCCGAAGCGTGGCGAAATTGTTCGCCAGATAGGCCTCGAATTGCGCAAGCATAAAGAAGATCTTGGACGCCTTGTCACCTATGAAATGGGTAAGATTTACCAAGAGGGTCTTGGAGAAGTACAAGAAATGATTGATATCTGCGACTTTGCCGTAGGCCAATCCCGTATGCTGTATGGTAAAACGATGCAATCGGAACGACCCAGACACCGTATGTACGAACAGTGGCATCCACTGGGTATTACCGGAATTATTTCGGCCTTTAATTTTCCGGTTGCTGTCTATAGCTGGAATGCCATGATTGCTGCCATCTGTGGAAATGTAATGATCTGGAAAGGATCTGAAAAAACGCCTCTGTGCGGTATCGCTGTTCAAAATATTATTGGAAAAGTATTAAAACGCAATGATTTACCCGAGGGAATTTTCAACCTCGTGACCGGCGGACGCGAAGTTGGTGAATGGATGACAGAAGATGAGCGCATTCCTCTCATTTCGGCAACCGGTTCTATCCGGATGGGTAAAGAAGTAGCCAAAACCGTTGGTGCTCGACTAGGAAAAACAATTCTTGAGCTTGGTGGAAACAATGCCATCATTGTTTCCGAAAATGCCGACCTCGAAATGGCGGCCCGGGCAACCGTTTTTGGATCCGTAGGAACCTGCGGTCAACGCTGCACTTCTACTCGACGCCTTATCGTCCACGAAGACGTTTTTGACCAACTGAAAGAACGACTGGTCGATATTTACAAAGATGTAAATATTGGTAATCCGCTGGATGAAGATACACTGGTAGGTCCGCTTATTGATGAGCAAGCAGCCAATAGTATGCAACAAGCCCTCAAAGAGGTTCAAGAAGCAGGCGGTGAACTTGTTTACGGCGGAGAAATGCTGGAAAAGAAAAAACTTGACGGAGGACATTATGTGAATCCTGCTATCGTAATTGCCGACAATGAGTATGACATTGTGCAGGAAGAAACGTTCGCTCCAATCTTATATTTAATTAAGTATAGTGATATCGACGAAGCAATTGCCAAGCATAATGGTGTTAAGCAGGGGCTTAGCTCTTCCATGTTTACACTAAATATGAGAGAAGCTGAAACCTTTTTGAGTGCCCGCGGCTCTGATTGTGGTATTGCCAATATCAATGTTGGAACAAGCGGTGCTGAAATCGGCGGTGCCTTCGGTGGCGAAAAAGAAACCGGTGGCGGACGCGAATCCGGCTCGGATGCCTGGAAAGCTTATATGCGCCGACAAACCAATACCATCAACTGGAGCGATGAAATGCCGCTGGCCCAAGGCATAGAATTTGATGTGGAATAGCATCTGTTCAAACAACCTCACATAAAATAAAAAAGCCCCGGAATCGGGGCTTTTTTATTTAGATACTATTTTATAAGTATTCTGCATTAAAGAATACTGTACGAAAGTCCGGCTGAAAGTACCTGCTTAATTTGCAGCTCGCGAGAAAAATCACTGTCATACACCATCACAAACTGAAACGACATATTGAGATAATTATTTATTTTCCCTATCAGTTCGTTGGAAAAATTAACATCAGTATTGTCTATATGGCGCTGCATATTCGTAAAGGTTTCAACGGAGCTAATTAATCTAACATTAGATACGATTTTCTTTTCAAAGTTCATGGCTAAGGAATAACCCGGCTCAAAACGAAAGCTTTCGCCCGGCTCAAGACCATAGCGTGTGGACAAATCTGTATCAGAAATAATGGTTTCCTTCATCGCCAAACCTGCCTCGGCAGTAAAATAATCTTCAGGTTGAAATGCGATACCGCCAATCTGCGTAAAGTATGCCGGGGCAAAAAAACGCGATATCACTGTGGGAGGATCGGTCGAATAATCAAATCCCTGATCGAACTGTGTACTAAAATTGATGTTCCCAAAAGCACTCCACCGTTCATCATCAAAGAGGTAACTAAACTTATTATTTATGGCAATGCGGTCATCCGTTTTCCGTGTTCCCTCATCCTCTATACGCGACTTACCATATTTAAAGTTGGTTGCCAATGCATAAGCAAATTTACCCTTTCGGTACTTCGCATTAAAAACAGTAGAAGCAGTAACACTAATGGTATTTACACCACCCTGGCTCCAATTATCATAAGAAGCCTGGGAACCATTAAGCCCGCCTACCCAATCAACGGTCCACCCTCTAAGCGTGTCCGAAACCACAACTTTATTATTCACATTCGACATGTCCCTAACAGAAATATCACTATCATTTTCAAGTAGTCGACTTATTTCAATAGCCTCCTGACTTAAAGCCGGGGTACTAATTAAAGCAGTAATAACAAGGAAGAGAATAAAAGAATGGTACTTTATCATAATATTTATTTGGGGTATAATCACCTTCATAATTAAATTTTCAGCTAGAATATATGGACATTTTTAAGCCCATAAAAGTTTCACTAATCAAGATTTTGTGAGCGTAACGTTTTGCAGCTGTTTATTTTCTACCACTACTGAAACATGTTCATCCAATTTTGTAGGTAGCTCCATACCATAAAATTCTGCTTTTATGGGAAATTTGCGATGCCCGCGGTCAACCAATACTGCAGTATGAATTTCTGAAGGTTTCATATGGTTTGAAATAATTTTCAATGCCTGAAACATTGTTTGGCCCGAAAAAATAACATCATCTACAATAACCGGGTAATGACTTTCCTGTAGTTTAATATCTTCTAAATCAGGATCTATGTTTGTTCCTTTTAGCCTTAATTGGAACAGTCGTAGATTATCATCAAATATGGGATTTAAAATATCCTGCAAGGCCCTTGCTACGGCGTATCCTCGGTCATCGATTCCAAAAAGATCAATGGAAGCATCATCTACATTGTGCTCTGCTATTTCGTGTGCCATTCGGTTCAGAGATCGCGAAATGCGCTCCCTGTTCATCAATACTATTTCTGATCCGGAGTTCATTAACTTTGATCCTTAATTTTATTAGAAATATACTGTTGCAAACAATTTATAATAAACATACAGCTTTTTACATTATTAATAGTTAAAACAAATAAAAAAATAGAAAAGAGAGGTTCATTATGAGTCGTAAAACAAACTTTCTGATATTTACCTCCTCATTTTTAGGAGGATTGGCTGCTGGTCTTCTGTTATCACCCAATAAGGGAACACAAAATAGAGCCTGGCTGTCAGATAACGCCTTGGAGTTGAACCGGTGGGCGAAAATTCAACGCTATTTGGCCAAACGAAAAAGCTCTCGGGAACTTCAGAATCTTCGTAACAATATCCACCAGGGTATTCAGCAAAACATCCCGAACCTTTATGAAGCTACCAATACCATCCCATTAAGCAATGATAATATTTTAAATGAGTAAGTCAGCCTCTCCATATCATGAGAAGTTGCTGCACTGGATCTGGCAAAAACGCCGTTTCAATTTTCGTAATCTCAAAACAATTGATGGCCAAGAAGTATGGTTACACAATACGGGGAAACTTAATAAGTCAGATGGTCCCGACTTTTTATCCGCAGAAGTTTCTATTGGCAATTTGCGCTGGTTTGGAAATATTGAGCTCCATTGGTCGCTATCCGACTGGAAGGCTCACAGCCACCATACCGATCCCAATTATGACAACGTTATTCTGCATGTCGTTTTTAATTCTACTGAAAGCCACAGCTGCAGAAGGGATGAAACGCAAATTCCCACACTTTGTTTAGCCCCGTTTCTCTCACAACCATTGCAGTCATTCCTTGAGCAATACCAAAGCAAACCCGAACTGCCCTGTGCAGGTCAACTTACTTTTATATCAGAAAAAGCCTTTGCCCAACAATTAAAAAAAGCTCACAAAGAATATTTTGAACAAAAGGTAAATGATCTTCTGGCTTTTTATGATGCCTCACTACCTCCATCCCGAGCATGGATAAAAATGTTCATTACCGGCCTTTTTGATGGCCTCGGGATATCTCACAATCGACATCAAATGCGGGTACTGGCTAACATTCTCTATAAAGAAAATATCAAATCACTTTCAAAAAATGCATTCCGCATACGTGCTTTAAAACGTTCGGGAATCGATGAAGAGTATAAGGATAACACTCAAGAATCTATTCATTGGAACCATAAAGGGTGCCGGCCGGGCAACCACCCACGGCTCCGTATTCAACAGGGAGCAGAACTTTTTTTGCAAATCCATCGCCGCCCTTTCGAACAATGGTTACAAACTAATCCCAAAGAATTGTGGGAAATATTACTCGATGAAATCCAAACAAAACCCGGTATAGGCCAAGAACGAGGTTCTATTCTTTTTGGAACTGTGTTTTTGCCATCAATGTATTTTTTAGGAAATTTATTTTTAAAAGAAGAGCTGAGAAATGATTGCTGGTCGCTTTGGCAAAAACATAAGGCCCATATTCCCTCCTCGCTGCTCAAGTTATTTAATAATACGGATGTTTCCCCCTCCCTATACAAACAAAAACTTGGATCTGTATACCAATTGCGATCCTACTGCCATCCTCGCAACTGTCAGGATTGTAAAGTTTTTAAAAGTGTAATTTCTTCTTGATTCAGAACGTGTAAATTCATATCATCTGCATCTGTTGAAAAAGGCATATAATTGCCCGGTCGTCTAATGGCAGGACAGCGGTTTTTGGTACCGTCAGTGGGGGTT
>CAYNKF010000007.1:0-18657 GCA_964397705.1 uncultured Balneolaceae bacterium
TATTACCGGTATGCAAGTGCCTCCTAATTTAGGTCCCGAATATACCAGCAAATTCAAGGAGATATATCCCGAGTTGGCCAAAAAAAATAATGCCGAACTTATTCCTTATTTTTTGGATGATCTGGGAGGGGATTCGGAATTAATGCAGTCTGATGGAATTCACCCGACCGAAGCCGGTCACAGATTGCTAGCTGAGAAAACCTGGGACATATTAAAACCAATATTACAATCAAAAAGAACAGATAACCATTCTAATTAAAAGCGTTTATTATTATGCGCAGGATAAAAGGGATTTTCCTAATCACATGTTTACTTTTTGTATTTGGATTTATCGGAATAGTTCAGGCTCAAGAACTTGATTATGAACCGAAAGTACTGCTTGTGACCGCCCACCCTGATGACGATGCTCTCTTTGCGGCCACGGTTTTTAAGACTACGCATCTCTTGAATGGTGTTGTAGATCTGGCAATTATGACGAACGGTGAAGGCGGATATAAATATTCAACGCTGGGAAATTATATTTACAATCGTGAGCTTGACAGGGAAGAAGTGGGTCGTGATTACCTACCAGGCATTCGCAAGCGTGAATTGATGGCAGGTGGTAAAATCGTGGGTATGCGCAACTACTTCTTTTTTGATCAGGTGGATGATGAATATTCAAAAGATATCAGTCGACCGATACAAAAATGGGACATCGGTTGGGTAAAACAGCGGCTGTACAAAATACTAAAAGAGGAACAGTACGATTTTGTATTTACCATGACGCCTTCAAAGACGACACATGGTCACCACAAAGCCTCAGCGATTTTGGCCTTGCAGGCCATACAGGAACTTCCAGAAAAAGAACGCCCTCTTGTTTTTTCAACGACTATAGTTGATTCATTGGGAGATAAAATCAACTATACACAGTTAGAAGGGTATCCGGTTTCCAAACTGATGGAGGCACAACGGCCGATGGAATTTGATCGTACACAGAAGTTTGGTTTTGATAATCGGCTAAATTACAAGATTATCGCTAACTGGGTTATCGCCGAGCATAAATCCCAGGGAACCATGCAGCTGCTAATGGGACGCGGCAATGTGGAACAGTATTGGCCGTATGCTATTAATGATAAAGAAGAGTTATCAAAAGCGAGGGAATTCTTTGAAGCCGTTAATGAGGTTCCAATTTATCGAAATCCCAAAGTGGATTTTAGAAAATAATTAAAAAGAGATGCCTTTATTCAGAGTAATGGCATCTCTTGGCAAAATTATTTCTTGAATTTGTAAGTTACTGCTACATTTGCTGTAACACTTACGGTTTGATCAAATTCCAATAAACTGTTGTCAGTAGCTCTGCTCGCAGTCATTTCCATCATTGGCCGTGGGGGACGACTACTATAAGAGTGGCTAATATTTTTAATACCGGTGATAGATACGCCGGTTTCTGAAGCAATAATTTCAGCTTTTTCCCGAGCAACTTGTAATGCTTCTTTAAGGGCTTCGTCTTTACCTTTTTCAGATTTACTGGACGTGAAATTTCCACTGAATTCGTCAAAATTATTTTCAATAAGTGTAATCTGAATTTGCTCGTAGATGTCAAAATTATCCAGTGTTACAATGACATTCTGACGAGTGTAAATACGTTTTTTATCCTTGTTGCGATACGAATCATTGTATCTTTTATTTATTGAGATGGGTTCGAAATTTAGATCTTCATCTTTTATATCATGTTTTTTTAGCTGCCTGACTAACACTTTTTCACGTTCCTTGTGGAGGTCATAAGCTTCTTGTGGAGTATCTCCTTCAGCATTAAGGTTAATTTGAAAAGCAATTTTATCTGCCGGGACCAGTACTTGGGCAGCAGCATTTATTGATATTTCGTTTTGTGCTTGTCCGGTTGCTGTAAAAATAAATAGTGTAATAAAAAGGGTGAGAGCTCTCATAGGATAAATGGTTTATTTGGGTTACGGAGATTAATCACACAAGACAGATTGTAATTTATCTTGAGAAATATTGGCACCGCAAACAACAATAACGGTTGTTTGATCAGTGAACCGGTCGGGATGCTTAAGCAAACTTGCAATAGCCACACCGGCCGATCCTTCGACTAACTTGCTGTGGTGCTTGATCATAGAACGAATAGCACCGGCAATTTCGTCTTCAGAAATTAAAATAAATTCATCCACAAACTTTTGGCACAATTCAAATGTGATAGAATTGCGCTCAAATCCACCGGCTGAACCATCCGATAAAGTAGGCTCTGATTCTACTTCACAGTATTCACCGGCACGAACACTGACGCTCATCTCCGGAGAGTTTTCTGGCTGACAGCCAATCATATTTATATTGGGTAATTGCTCCTTAACATATGCACTGATCCCCGAAATGAGTCCTCCGCCACCGACGGTAGCTAAAATGTTATCAGGTTCGGGAATGGTGTTCAATATTTCTATTCCAATGGTTCCCTGTCCCGCTATAATCTGCTGATCGTTATATGGCGATATATAGATCCATCCGTTTTTCTCGGATGTTTCGCGAGTATACATTTCAGTTGTATAGGGATTATTCCCGTGGAATTCGATTTCTACATCAAAAGCCCTAATGGATTCTACCTTGGATGAAACCGCATTATGCGGAAGAAAAACCTTTCCCTTTATACCGAGGAGGTCACAAGCACGGGCAAAACCAAGTCCATGATTTCCCGTTGATGCTGTTACGGGCAGACTTTCCAGGTTTTGTTCCTGTATCCATTTTAGCTTGTTTAAACTTCCTCGTGCTTTAAATGAACCGGTTATTTGCTCGCTTTCAAGTTTTAGATAGACATCACCATTGCAATAGTCACTCAACCAATTAGAATAGATCAACGGTGTTTGAAAAATATCATCGCGAATACGTTTGTTAGCTTGTTCAATTTCTTTAAGTAGCTCCATATCAATTACTGTATTTTAGGTAAAACTGGGGGAAGCATTTTTGAAACCCACTGTTGGTACATCTTTCCTGAAGGGTGCAAGTCGTCGTCGGCCGTCAGTTCGGGATTATCCAGCGCTTTCTCAGAAATAGGAGTGATGTTGATAAATGTGATCTCGTAATCTTGCGCGATAGATTGGGCGGTCTCGTTGTATTGCCTTAGTTCTTCCCGTATTTGTTCGGGATTGCGAATTTGTCCAAATGGAGTTGCCCCATAATTGGGGATAGAAACCACAAACACATTCTCCTTCTTTTCTCCCGCAAAAGTAATAGCTTGGGAAAGCAACTCCTCAAACTCCTGCTCAAACTGTTCAAAATTCAAGCCTTGATACTGGTTATTAACGCCTATAAGTAGCGAAACCAAGTCATACGTTTTTTGGGGATTTTTTTCTTTGATTGCTTCTTGTAAGTCAGCGGTAGTCCACCCGGTTTCGGCAATAATATCAGGAGGCGAAACAGAATAGCCGCGCTGGCGGAGAGAATCAGCTAACAGAATAGGCCAGCGTTGGTCCGGATCTACGCTTTCGCCGATCGTATAAGAGTCACCCAGAGCGAGGAAAGTAATTTCTTGGTAGGTGATTTCTTGGTCGGAAACGGTAGATTTTGATTCTTGCTGACATCCACTGAAAAATAATATGATCAGTAGAACAGTAAAATAGCTAAATAGTCGTAGATGTTTAAAAAACATAAGTGGATCCTTGGTAGTTAGTTATCACGTGTCTTAGGTAGGTAACCCTTCCATTTCCATAATTTTAAGGGCGTTGGTAGAAGGGCAGGGGCCGGGTTTCAGTTTGTATTCAAAACTCATCTTGTTGCCCTCAATGGTTTCTGCGAAATGCCAGTTGCTGAGTTCAGGGATAGACTCTTCTAATTGCGCCAGCTCAAGGTCGTGAGTGGAGACAAGTCCTACCCCGTTTTTACCTGCTACATTTTTAAGAAAAGCCTCGCTGCCTTGCAGGCGTTCCCGGTTGTTGGTGCCGCGGTAGATCTCATCAACCATAAAAAATACCGGGATATGATGGTCATCATTGAGCATGTTAAGTAATTCCCGAAGGCGTTTTACTTCTGCATAAAAATGAGACAGTCCATTATCCAGAGAGTCTGTTACGTTGATGCTGCTGAATATCCGAAAAGGGATCGTAGAAAATGTTGAAGCATTGACGGGAGCTCCTGCAAAACACATGGATAGATTGATACCCATAGTCCGCAAAAATGTACTTTTCCCGGCCATGTTTGACCCGGTAATCAACAGAATATCACCTTTCGAATCAACAGTGATATCATTGGTTACTTTTTCGTCGTGAGGGATTAGCGGATGGCCCAAGTTAGTGGCAGAAAAAGGAGTTGTAGATTGATCATCGGGTAAAGAAAAATGATACTGCGGATTTAGCCACGCAAAGTTAGCCATCGAACAAAAAGCCTCGAGCTGATAAAAGTGAGTGAGCCATTCATCAAGTTTTGGAGCCAGTTCCTTTTTATACCTACTTAGTTTTTGTGAAAAGTATAGGTCCCAGGGAACCAAAAAATTGAGTAATACCCAGATGACCTCACTTTGTTGGGAGGAGGCCGCCCCGGCGATACGAATAATGCCTTTTACATATTTTGATGGTGAATAGTCACTGCTCCAGTAGGGTTTACAGAATGCTTTTAGCTGCTCATTTGATTCGTACTCGTAATTTTCTAAGAAGTGTAAAACAGGATTAAATCGGCTGAGTTGCTTTTCTATTTGATTCGCTTCGTTATACAACCCGGATATTTTCTCACTATTAAAATTGTAGATAACCAAATAGGCTACAAAGCTAATGATTACATAAGGAGCTATTGTTCCCATCAGATAGAGCACGAGCAGCACGATGTTCAGAACCGATAAGCCTCCCAGTATCGTCAGAGGAAGCGTATAATTAACTACGTTAGAATTACTTAGATAGTCGAGCAGCTCATCGAGATTCCAGTCGGTTTCGAGCTCCTGATTGCTATTGAGTTCTGCCAGTAGATGTAACTTATCTCGAAATTGCGGTTTTGATGTGAGCTCCTTTATAATTGCCTGCCGCACTTTTATATCATCAATAAGAGGACTTTTTGTTAGTAGATAGTTGGCAAGCTCATCAGTACTGCCTTGGTAGGTTGAAGTATCAATAAGTTGCAACAGGGAATGGTTGCCGGTGATATCAAGGTCGTTGGCGAAGGGATGGTCTTCGTAATTTGAGGTTGTCGTTCTTTTTGGAATGATTTGCCAATTTAATTGCTGGCGCGCCAGATGACCTTCTCGAATCGATTTCCAAATTTCAAACTCTTCTTTCGACTGCTCTACTTGGTTATGGATTTTTATCAACCGGCTAAATCCAAAGAGAAAGGCTGCTAATGTAACCCAGAAAAGCCATTCCGGTCCCCAATTTCCGGCAATGTAAACCAATGAAAGGCCTCCCACAAAGCCAAACAGGCGGCCCATTGAAAGACGACTGCTTAATTTTTCAAGTGAAGCAATATTATCTGATAATCGACGGACTTGATTGTTGAGTGCGTTTGCTAACGACTGTCGGGAATAATTTTGCATATAACGTTTTGTTGAAATAAAAATGCTAGGTCAAAGGATAGAGAAAGCAGCGATAAGATGCAGATAGAAAATAGAGTTATAATTTTTTATTGGCGAAACCATAAATTTTTAATAAATTCAAAAAAAGGATAAAAAGATCTTTTATTCTTGTTAGGTGATATATCAAAAAATAAACCCTCAATAGTTATGAGTATTATACAAAAAGTAGGCACATTAGTATTGGTGACGATAATTTCAATGGCATTAATATCGTGTGGCAATACGGAAGAAAAATCCAATAATACAACTCAGAATAAGTCAACCTCTGCATCTACAACAGGGCAGGCAGGCGTGGTAGATGATGAGTCTAAAGCACACATATTGCGCATTGCGAAAGAATCGCCAGATCATACCATTCTTGCCAAAGCGATAGAGGCAGCGGGTATCCAAAATGTATTGGTTAATCCGGGACCATTAACGGTTTTTGCTCCAACTGACGAAGCTTTTAAGGCACTGCCTGAAGGCACACTTGATAACCTGATGAAGCCCGAGAACAAATCAAAATTAGCTAAAATATTAACTTCTCATGCCTCACCTGCTTCGCTAGACCAGGATCAATTGGCAAAGGGCATGAATGTGTATTTGGCTACAGGGCATTATGTTCAGTCGGAACAGAAGGATGGCAATGTGTATATCAATGGCGCCAAAATTTTAGGTTCTGTTGACGCATCAAATGGCTATGTCCATGTTGTTGACAAGGTATTCTTGGTGGCAAACTAAGTAAGACTTGTGGTAGATGAGTGGTAAGGTCCGGTAGCGTTCTACGTTGCCGGGCTTTACTTTTGGTATCTGTACTATTTAAAAGGCTTCTTCAAATAAAAAAGCTCTTATGGAAATGCAGTTAAGCAATTTCCATAAGAGCCTGTAGTATTACAATAAAATGTGCTGTTGGAAGCACTAATTTATTTGGCAGCCAGTTTCTGCAGGGTATCAACTAATTTGTTTATCTTCCCAGTTTGGCTGGATCTTGATGCCCGGCTATCCATATCATCAGCTAATCCATCGAGGATCTTTTGCTGTTTTGTTCCTGATGTGTTTTCAGCTGCAGCAAGTTGTTTTCTTGCATTTATTATCTGATCCATAGCAAGCCCTTCACCTCGTTCAAGCTGATCTACATATGCTTTTGCAAGAGCAAAAGTGGCAGGCCAGTCGTATTTCGGCTGTCCCTGTGGATTAAGTTGCTCAAAAGTTACAGTATTGGCTGCTGCAATCTCATTTTTGGTGAGATAGGGGCTAGGCTTTAATTCAAAAATATCCAGTCCGCGAGCAATTTCGGAGTTTACAATAACCCCGTTGTACCAATATACCGACCAGCTACCACCCATTTGAAAACGGGTAGAGTCGATGGGTCCGCGATCGTGGTAAGCAATTTCGACGGGATTATTTGGATCGGTCCAGTCGAAAATAGAGATACCGCCCTGATACCAGGATTGGACCATAATATCACGATCGGGCACCGGTATCAGTGAACCGTTGTGCGCTACACAATTTTCTTGTGGTGTCTGTGGGGCGGGCATTTTGAAATAACTTTGGAAATCCATCTCATTGTTTTCATCAATGGTAAAAATAGCGTTAGCGCCCCACTCCATTGGGTCTTTCTCGCGGCACTTGGGTTGACCGCCGCCCCCCCATTCATCGGTAAAAAGAACTTTGTCGCCTTCATTATTGAAAGTGGCAGAGTGCCAATAGGCAAAGTTAGAATCCGCAACCGCATCAACGCGCTTGGGATTAGCAGGATCTTCAATATCCAAAAGAAGGCCGTAACCTTCACAAGCTCCACCGGCTAAACCAATTTCAGGGTACAATGTGATATCATGACACTGATTTGGACCTCTATTTGCCATGAGATCATCTTCCTCATCATTACCGCCAAAGCGTTCTTCAATCATCTTGCCAATGTTTTCACGTAGCATGGCACTGTCTTGTGCTGTTGGTTGGCCTTCACCGCCGCGTTTTTTGACAACCTGTGCAAGCATCTGTTGTACATAGCGATCGGGAATAATACGGGACTGACCAAAAATTTCAGCTACAAAAGCTCCTTCTGCTTTTGCTTTCTCAATTTGTTCTTTGTCAGCTGGAGATATTCCGTGAGTGGGCGCTTCTGTAAGATTCTCAAAAATACGGGGAGAATTAACAATCTTGGCATCTTCGGGACTATCCAAGGGAACCTGAATTACTTCGATTCGGAACAGGGCGGAGTTCGGATCCTCGGAGGGAGGTGCCGACGAGCAGCCCGGTAATTCTTCATTGGGACGAACCGGAGCAGATCCTGAAACATAGACATATACGTTGTTATCATCCTGCGGGTCGTCTAAGACTGAATGCGTGTGTGAACCACGGCAGGTTTGTACATTGGAAACGTATTCGGGATTTTCGATGTCACTAATATCAAAAATTCGAATTCCGCGCAACCGTTCATCGCTGGCTTTCTTGTTAACACCTTCGGTACCGCAGTCGAGTCGACCGCCAAGTCCTTCACCGGAGACAAAAAGAAGATCACCATAAACGGATACGTCACTTTGAGAAGCCGGACAAAGGAAATCAACTACAAGACTCGGGTTTGAAGGGTTGGATATATCCCAAACCATAAAACCGTTGTAATTTCCCTGGATGGCATAGTTACCTTTAAATGCCAAGTCAGAGTTTGTTGAGCCAATAAAGTCTTTAGGTGGTGGAGTCGTAGAAAGCATTTCGAGATTCCAGATTGCATCTTCGGCATCGAATAATCCTGCTTTGAGACCTACCCTAGGATCCGGGCTGGGAGGGGTTACTTCATTCAGTGATTTTATATTAAATGTTTCGATGGTTTCTCCTTGCTGGTTATCTGTCACCGATGATGAAGAGGAACAGGCGTAAGTGCCGAATAAAGCTACTACGAATAATAGCCCCAGCCAGCGCTTACTTGATCCGGCTAACCCGGCAGCAGTAACGAAGCGGTTGTAAAGTGATTTCATAAAGATAGTTTTAGGTTAAAGGTAAAGCGTTAATAAGGTGTTATCCTGATTCGGTAAGCTGATCGAGCATTTGCTGCATGCGGTCTATTTCAGTGCGTTGATCTACCTGTATATCAGATGCCAACTTGAATGCTTGATCATCCTGGGCTGCTCCGTCGGTATTGAATAGGTTCTCAACCATATAGACGGCTCCCGAATGATGCTCAATCATGTATTTAAGAAAAAGTCTGTCGAAGTCTGATCCTTTTGCAGCAGCTAGCTCTTCAATTTGTTGTTGGGACAAAACACCACGCATTTTTTTATACATGGTATAGGGTTTACCATTGAGCTCTATCATTAAATTGAGCCCTTTAATTTCAATCTCGGGAACGGGCTGGTCTCGGTCACGAAGCCATTGCTGCATAGATGAAATTTCATCTTGCTGGGCATTGATGATACGAGCGGCCAGCCGCTGTATTTCCGGACTGGCGTTATTTTTTGGTGCCAACCTAGACATAACAAGTGCTTGGGCATGATGGGCGATCATTCCTGTCATGAACTTTACATCGGCTTTAGTGAATGACGTGCGTGAACTTTCAATACGATCCCAGTAAAGTTCTTCAAGTTCAGATTTGTCAGCAGAATTTTCCGAAGATTGTGTCGCTGTTTTTTCAGTATGTTGGCAAGCTATCGTTCCTGTAATTAGAAGAAAAGCCAAGAATAATTTTGAAATTTTCAAACCGTTGAGTCTTTTAAATTATATAAGAGAATATCCTATTATTTTTGTAGCACAATCTGTGAACGTTGAACATTATAATTGCATATTAACAAAAATACTAATGTGATTACTTTAAAAAATGAAAATTCTGCGGCCTTGATTGTGTTCAAAGTAACTTATTACCCTTTTGAGTTAATATGTTATTTCTGGACATTAGACGCTGAAATTCTAATGAAGTTTCAGCGATACAGAAAAAATATACCTCAATTATTGAGATTAGCTACCCGGTGTTAATGAGATCTAGCGGATCTAAGATTAAAACCTCATTATAGAATTGCGGAATTTTTCTAAAAGTCCCTTGTAAGAAAAGCGTTATCTTTTTGTGATATCAACGATCCTGATGATAGGACCTACCATTCGGATGCTTCCCATGTTTTCCTCTATATTGGCAGAGACCGTAACATCAAGCCCATCCTTTTGAAATTCTGAGGGCAAGTTGGTGGGCTCGTAGGTTTCATCAGATGTTTCAATTGCCCAAAAGCCGCCTTCAATTTCCATATAGGTTACTTCTCCTTCGAAGTAAAGCTCAGCATCTTGTGAGGATGTAAGGTCATTGCACTGGGTAATGGTAACGGCAACTAATAAAATGAATAGTAGCTGTTTTATCCGTTTCATAGTGAGTAATCTCTTTTTTTTGGCTTTTAGTAATGCTAGAAAAGTTTAGTTCTTTTATCAAATTTGATGTGATTACCTGACAATATATGAGATAAAAGGCATATAAATAAAATAGGCCGGAACTTTATACAAATCCCGACCTATGTAGATATCAATAAGCGATAGACTAAATTTAATTCGTTACTTCAAGTCCTCTGCGTTTCAACAGATGTTTGACATCTGGTTCCTGACCGCGATATTCTTTATAGAGTTCCATGGCTTCATCGCTGCCACCTTGAGAGAGAATATATTCACGAAATCGATTCCCGTTATCTCTTTCCAATCCACCTTGCTCCATCATATAAGCAAAGGCATCAGCAGCAAGAACTTCGCTCCAGATGTAGGCGTAGTAATTGGCCGCATATCCACCGGAAAAGATATGAGCAAAATAAGGTGATTTATATCTTGGCGGTATGGCCTGCATGTCAAGATCGTATTTTGCGAGGGCATTGTTTTCAAATGTTTGTACATCTTGGGGAATTTCATCCTGACCCAGTAAGTGCCATTCCATATCGAGCATCGTTGCAGCAAGGTACTCTTGGGTATCAAAACCCTGATTGAAGTTGCTGGCTTCAATGACTTTGTCGAGCAATTCTTGTGGAATTTGCTCTCCTGTTTCGTAATGGATGGCATAATTCTCGAGCACTTCTGGCTGTATAGCCCAGTCTTCTTCAAATGTAGATGGAAACTCTACGAAATCTCGAGGAACGGATGTTCCTGATTGGGATGGATATTTTACATCAGAGAAAAGTCCATGCACAGCATGCCCCATTTCATGGAACATAGTAGTAACGTTGTCGAAACTGATAAGTGCAGGTTCTCCTTCTGCGGGAGGGGGGATATTCATAACGTTTACAATCACGGGTTTTTTGTTTAGCAGATGTGATTGTGATACAAAAGAGTTCATCCAGGCCCCGCCGCGTTTGGAATCGCGCTCAAAATAATCTGCATAAAACAGCCCAATTTGTTCGCCGTTTTTATCATATACATTAAATGTGCGTACATCGGGATGGTAGACCGGAAGATCATTTCGTTCTTCAAAGGTAATGCCAAACAGTTTTTCCATGGTATGGAATACACCGTCTTTTAATACCCGGTCTAGTTCAAAATAGGGTCGTACTTCTGACTCATCGATATTATATTCTGCCTTACGTACCTTTTCAGCGTAGTAATTCCAGTCCCATGGTTGGACTTCTTCATCGATACCATCTTTTCGCATCATTTTTGTAATGGCATCAGCTTCATTTTGAGAGTTTTGGATTACCGGAGGAATGAGGTCCGTAAGCATATCCAGTGCGGCTTTTGGTGTTTTAGCTGTTTGGGGATCAAGTTTGTAGGCCGCATAATTCTCGTATCCCAATAAGCTTGCTTTTTCAGCGCGCAGTTTAGCAAGCTCCAGAATAATGGGACGATTGTCGATTCCTCCCTCTTGTCCTATACCGCGATAAGCAGAGGCTTTCCATACTCGTTCGCGAAGATCTCGGTTATTCAGGCTTTTTAAAATGGGAACGCGGGTAGTGTTAGTGATAGTAAGCAGATATTTTCCGTCTTCACCACGTTCTGCGGCAGCTTCATTGGCGGCCGAAATACGATCTTCACTGAGTCCGTCCAGCTTATTTACATCATCAACTAAAACAGCCCGTTCTTGGGTTACTTCAAGCAGATTATCCTGGAATTGGGTAGTAAGTGTTGATACACTCTCATTGATTTCACGCATTCGTTCTTTTTCTTTTTCCGATAGTTCTGCTCCCGCGCGGACGAATTCTCGATGGGTGTCCTCCAACAGTTTTAATGAGGCTTCATCCAGGTCAATTTCGTCTCGTTTTTGGTAAAGGGTTTTTACCCGATCGAAAAGATCGGCATTGAGCAGGATATCATCGGAATGGGCAGCCAGCTTAGGAGCCATCTCTGACTGAATTTCCTGTATCTTATCATTGGTGTGAGCAGATGTAAGATTATAAAAGACAGAGCTTGTTCGTCGAAGTAGTTCTCCGCTTTTTTCCATTGCTACAATGGTGTTTTCAAAAGTTGGTGGCTCTGGATTGGTCGCAATGGTCTCCATTTCTTTCAGTTCCCTTTTCATTCCTTCTTCAAAAGCAGGGCGATAATGCTCAACTTTTATAGCATCAAAATTGGGTGCTTCATAGGGGAGGGAACTTGCAGAAAATAGGGGGTTGTTTTTCATCGAGTCTGTTTCATTGTTAGATTCATCGCAGGATGATAGCAAAAGGCTGAATGCCAACGATAAAATTAAAAGGTGAATAATTTTCATCATACAAAAAGTTAATTGGTTGTAGAGTCCTGATCAGTTGAATATAAAGAAATTTGTATTACTCAAAATGATAAATATTAGGTTCAAATTTTTAATATCTCACAAAACAGGATTCAACCGATAGTCTTTTTATCGAGCCCCAGCTCATGTTAAGGAGAGATAAGATGACTTTTGTCATATAAGTCATGCATTACTACAAGCTAGAATTATGAAACTCTTGCACTTATGCAATAGTAGTTCTCGGGGTATCTGAAAAGATCTTATTCTGAGTTTTTAGAGCACATCTTGGTAGATATTTAAGTATGGTCTGGTTCTTGTATTACTACTATTAAAAAAGCTGAAAACATAGGATTGATCACAAATATTTTATTGATGCTTGATGTGCTATTTGTTTTCGGCTCTCCAACTTTAAAAGGAGGTTGTTATGTATTCAGATATGAAAAACCCCAAATATGATTTAAGAACATACTATAAACTATTCTGGGAAACCGGTGTTATTATATCGCTCTTGATATTTATTGGGTTGACGAAAATTGATTTTAGTGTTGAAAAATCAGAAATAACCTTTAAAGGTGAACAAGAGGTTATTGAGATGGAAGAGGTAGTACAAACTGAGCAACAAGATCGTCCACCACCACCTCCACGGCCACAGGTTCCAGTAGCGGTACCCAATAGTGAGATTATTGAGGATGTGGAAATCAATATTGATGCAGAAATTGATATGGAGGAATCCTTGGAGATGCCGCCACCACCTCAGGAGGAAGAAGCTGTTGAAGAGGAGGAAGAGGATTTCTTTGTTTCAGTAGAAAAAATGCCCAAAATGAAAACCAGTTTGGCTGAGCTTCAAAAGAAAATTGAATATCCTACCAGAGCCCAAAAGGCGGGTATAGAAGGTCGTGTGATTGTACAGTTTGTTGTCAATGAAGAAGGTGAAGTAGAAAACCCTAATGTTATTCGTGGTATCGGCGGGGGATGTGACGAGGAGGCATTACGCGTTGTTAAATTAGCGAAGTTTGAACCCGGAGAGCAACGTGGGGTCCCGGTTCGGGTTCAATTTACGCTTCCTATTATGTTTATGCTTCGTGATAAAAAATAATATTAGTACTTATAAATAAATTATAGCTAGAATATATCCAGCGATTATCACGACTGTTACAATTACTGCCATTGGTCTGGCAAAAGCAAGGGTGCAGCCACCACCGCGAGGTTTAGAAAGTCGTGGATAGCCGGGATTATAATAGATGAAATACCAGTAGGAGTAATCGGCTTTAGCCTTGTATTGTTTTCCAAGTTTATTTTTATGCTACTTTTAACTTACAAAGCATTATATCCCAATAGAACCAGAAGGAATAAGACAATAGCTGATTCAATGGTAGAAACTACCATGCTAATGATTTTTCAATTATACCTGCTTCGAATTTAACTAGTCAATGAGATAACCTCAGAAAATAAGTTATAAACCTTTTTTGAGCGTGGCAATAGTTGCTCCCCATCCACTGTGATCATTAGCCAGAGAGTAGGACCTTACCTTATCATTTCTATCAAGAAGAGCATGTACCGAACGCCGAAGGTTGCCCGTTCCTTTACCGTGAATTATGCGAATTTCATAGAGCTCTTTTTTCAGGCACTCATCAATATAATCGGGAATAAGCGAGCCCAGCTCTTCAGGTCTAAAGGTATGCAGGTCGAGCGTCCCGTCAATAGGAATTTCATTAGGCTCCATCATCTCAGAAATTTGATCTATTGCATAAAAATATAAGTATAGAAAAGAGAATAGTGAGATTAAACGTTTATTTATT
The DNA here is from genome assembly GCA_964397705.1 of uncultured Balneolaceae bacterium. GTDB lineage: Bacteria > Bacteroidota > Rhodothermia > Balneolales > Balneolaceae > Fodinibius. The sequence continues at coordinate 13,979 of CAYNKF010000007.1, forward strand.
GTTGTTTTCTGCCAAGTGTTTGTTTTTTATTCTCTTATTATTATATATGGAGCGATGAAGAAAGAAATAGTCACTACATTTGTTGCAGTACTTTTTTTGTTGGTGGGGATAAAGTGTGCCTATTGTCAACAAGATAACAGCCGTTTTTTACGGTGGCTTAAAGATGATCCCGTGTCTATGATTTCGAACGTGCAGTCTGACCAACTCTTGACCGTAGCCTCATTCGGGATGGGTATTGCCGCAATTTCGGTTTCCGATGCGAATATAAGCAGTAGTTTGCAGCGGCATTATTCTCAATCCCCGATCCTGGATTTTACCAATCGATGGGGAGCCTGGGAAACTGTTTTGCCCGTTTCAGCAGGTATTTTTGGTACTTCGTTGCTTACCAATGATACGAAATTTCAAGATGCGGCTTTTACTTCTTTGCAGTCGTTATTGATGTCGAAAATTGCCGTTAATACCGGGAAGTTTCTTTTTGCTCGACAACGTCCCTCCCATAAAGGTGGACCTTATGACATGGAATTTGCCGAATTAGGGGCAACTTCATTTCCGTCAGGCCATACAGCCACGGCATTTGCCTTAGTTACGCCGTGGGTAATTTATTATCCGGGGCCGGTGACTTATTCATTAATGGCAATACCAGTTGGGACTGCTATTGCTCGTGTTGCCAAGGGGCGTCACTGGCTAAGCGATGTTACAGCAGGGGCTGCTATCGGGTTTTCGATGGCCTATTATCTGTCAAAAAAACATTTAAAGATACAATCTAATCGGGTGAAAGTAATGCCGGTTGCCACTCGGAACAGCGTGGCGTTGAGTTTTAATTTATCTTTTTAGAGATAATATTCGGGTCGTTTTTCTTAAGCTCGCTCGGCCAATTCGAACCAGCGCTCAGTACACTCTTCAATTTTATTTTTCAGAGTCGAATATTCATCTGATTTTTCGCGAAGCTGCTCGTGATCTAAATTGCCGCTACTAATTTCAGCTTCGAGTTCTTTTTTCTTCTCTTCCAGTTCCTCAATTTTATCTTCCAGCTTATTATATTCCCGGCGCTCGTTATAGCTCAAACGTTCATCATAATTACCGGATGATGTTTTCTGTCCATTTTGAGATGTCGAAGATTCCGTTTTCTTTTTTGCACGTTTCTGGGCTTCACGTTCTTTTTTAAGTTGTCGGTATTCCTCATAGGAACCATGGTGATCGTGTACTTTTCCTTCTCCCTCGAAAATAAGGTAGTGGTCAACCAGTTTATCCATAAAAAAGCGATCGTGAGATGCAATAATAAGACAACCGCCAAATCCCATTAAAAACTCTTCGAGCTTATTGAGGGTAAGCAGATCCAGATCATTTGTAGGCTCATCAAGAACTAGAAAATTAGGATTTTCAAGCAGTACCATCATTAAACTGAGTCGACGTTTTTCACCACCGCTTAGGTTATATACCGGGGTAAACTGCATATCAGAAGTAAACATAAAGTGCTTGAGAAACTGAGATGCAGATATCTTAGATCCATCCGCCAGCTCCACTACTTTTCGCACATCTTCAATGACATCAATCACGCGCTGCTCCTCATCGAAATTGAGTCCCTCTTGGCGGTAATGACCAAAGACAATTGTTTCGCCAACACGTCGCTTGCCGGAATCAACCGTCTCTTCGCCGGTAAGAATTTTTAGAAATGTACTTTTGCCTACACCGTTTTCACCGATGATGCCGATGCGTTCTCCCTTCTCAAAGTCGTAATAAAAGCTGTCCAGAATTTTTTCTTCACCGTAACTCTTGGATACGTTAAGCAGCTCCAAAATTTTTCCGCCCATGCGCTGCATATCCATCTGGAGGCGTAGCTCGGGTCCATCGGGTCCGGTATCGAGTTCATCTTCCAGCTCCTTGAAATCATCAATACGCGATTTTGATTTGCTGGTCCGTGCTTTGGGTGATCGACGCATCCATTCCAGTTCCTGCTTATATAGCTGATTCGCTTTGTGGGCACGTTTTCTTTCAATTTCACGTCGCTCAGCGCGCTTTTGTAGAAAGTACTGGTAATTACCCTGGTGATGATAGAGCTTGCCGTTTTCCAGCTCGATGATATGGTCGCACACCCGGTCGAGGAAATAACGGTCGTGAGTAACCATTAATAGCGTTTTATTTGTTGATTTAAGATAATCTTCCAGCCATTCAATCATCTCAACGTCCAAGTGGTTCGTCGGTTCATCAAGAATGAGCATATCGGGATCATCAAGCAATACAAAAGCCAGCGCTACACGTTTTCGCTGACCGCCTGAAAGGGTGGCAATAGATTGATCAAGATCGTGGATATTAAGTTTTCCGAGGATTTGTTCCATACGTTGCTCGTAATCCCAGGCATTGGCAGCATCCATCTTGGAGGCTGCTTTCTGAAAAGCTTGCTGTGTTTCTTCGTTGTAATTATGGGCCTGGGCCTCCGCAGCGCGCTCATATTCCTGAATTAAACGCACCATTTTATTGTTGCTCTGCGCTATATAATCTCGGATAGTGAGGCTTTCATCGAGTTGGGGATCTTGTTCCAAAAAGCCGATGCTGACGTCATTTTGGATCATCACCTTCCCTTTGTCCGGGGTTTCTTTACCGGCTAAAATATGAAGGAGTGTAGACTTACCGGTGCCGTTTTCGGCGATAAGGGCAGTTTTATTTCCTTCAGAAATACCAAAAGTAAGCCCCTCAAATAAGACCTTATGGCCAAAGCTTTTTGACAAATTTTCAGTGGATAGATATGTCATGAATTACCAATAATGCTAATACAGATATATTTCTAGCTGATTCGTTTGCCTCCAAAATAAGGAACCCGAGCACCACTTAGAAACGTTGATCCCATCAAATCAGTACACAATAATATTGGAAATATTGTACTTCCCAATGGTTAAACCTATTTGTGCTTTCTAATAAATTCCCGATTTTCAATAGCATTACTTAAATTTTTAATTGAATATTGATATGTCATTTTCTTCGCTTCCCAAGGTTGAGCTACACTTACACTTAGACTGTTCGTTAAGTTTTGATGTTGTGAAGCAGCTAAATCCCGAGATAAGTGAGGAAAAGTATCGCGAAAATTTTATTGCACCTCCGAAATGTCGAGATTTGGCAGATTATATCAGTCGATCCGAAAGCGCTGTAGCGTTAATGCAAGACCAAGAAGCATTGCAGATGGTAACAGAAGATTTGTTTACACAGTTACAGGCAGATAATGTAATCTATGCAGAAATCCGTTTTGCACCTCTGTTGCACATGCGGAAAGGATTGTCGGCGAAGGAGGTAGTTGAGGTAGTGAATGAAGCGGTAGAAGAACAGGTTAACGAAACGGGCATTGAGGCCGGTATTATTTTATGTACGCTTCGAAATTATTCTGAGGATCAGAGTATGCAGACGGTTAAACTGGTAGAGCAGTTTTACGGAACCAGGGTGGTGGGATTTGATATTGCCGCTGACGAAGCTGGTTTTCCCATTGATAATCATATTCCGGCCTTTGAATATGCGAATGAAAAGGGATTGAGCTGTACTGCTCATGCGGGAGAAGCCTGTGGTGCCGAAAGCGTTTGGGAAACGCTGGAGCATTTTAAGCCTTCCCGCATTGGACATGGGGTTCGTAGTGCAGAAGATGAGGAGTTACTTGATTATTTAAAAGAGCACAACATTCATTTAGAAGTATGTCCCACAAGCAATGTACAAACTAATGTTTTTGATACTATTTCTGATCATGCCATTAATGCTCTTTACGAGAACGGCATTTCGCTGAGCGTAAATACAGATACGCGTACCATTTCTAATGTAACCTTAGAGGAAGAATATCAAACGCTTTCCGATCATTTTGACTGGGATCTTGACCATTTTTTGCACTGCAATTTCGAGGCTATTGATCACGCTTTCACCGATAAAAACACTAAAGAAAAGCTCCGCAGAACTATCCGCGAAGCTTATTCAAACAATTAAGTATCAAGTTATCTTCCCCACCCTCAGGTTTTAAAAGATTCTAAATTCTAAAAGAAGATCTAATAGTTTAAATCCTAAGGGCTTAGTGTGTTTCTAATCTTTTTTCTTTACGACTTTTCCGTCTACGATTACAGAACTAATATGAGTCGTGTACTCAAGGGGATCGCCGTCAAATAAGACGAGGTCAGCGTCTTTACCTTCTGCCAGCGATCCAACACGGTTTGATATACCCAGCATCTCAGCGGGTGCTTTGGTCAAGGCATATAACGCTTTTTCTCTGTCCAAACCGTAACCAGTGGCAATAGCCGCTTCAAAAAGAATGATTCTTGTTTTGGGTACGTAGCTTTCAAATCCACTTTGAAAAGCAAAGGGGATACCTGCTTCAGCCAATTTACTTGCCGTGGTAAAGCTGGCATTTTGGGTATCACCATAGGTACGCACCATGGTAGGATGGATAATAACAGGCACTCCAGCTTTTTTGATTTCATCTAATAAAAGATATGCCTCGGCTGCGCCATCTAAAATCATATCAAAGCCGAACTCTTCCTGCAGTCGCAGGGCAGACATAATATCATTGGAGCGATGAGCAGTTATAAGAGCCGTAAGCTCTCCGCTAAGCACATCGGCCATGGCTTCCATTTTTAAATCTCTCGGGGGACGTTTATCGGGATCATCAGCCTTACGTTTTTCGAGATATTCCTGGGCATCTATAAACTTTTGGC